>JBNKEN010000067.1:0-4145 GCA_050288805.1 Pseudoalteromonas sp. | reverse complement strand
CGACCGGTGGCCTGTCGGAAAACAGCACAATCCCGTTTTTTTGCACCGAACGATAGACGGATCGGGTCTCTTCCGGGAACGCCGAACAGGCAAATAAAGCGAAAAGAAGGTAAAGGGCCGTATGCCGCATGGTCTGTTGATCTTGATTTGAGCTTACTAGCCAGTGTAGCACCGTCATTGCATAAATTCGGAACGGGTTGGCGTTTAGATAAAGGTTACGCATAGTATGGCGTGTGATTGAGGGCCGGGAGAGGGAATAAAGCGCGCTTCGGCGAGTGTGGATTTTTATCTGTAGCGCGTTGTTTTACGGGTATTATCTGAGTTAAGGTTAGCCGATACAGGAGTTGTCACCCGGGGAAAAGCGATGGCAAAAACAACGGCGGCGGGACTATGTTGAAGGTATCGCTTGAGCAGTGGCGGATGTTTCGCGCCGTGGTGGATCACGGCCGCTTCAACCAGGCGTCGCAGGCCATTCATAAGAGCCAGTCGAGCATCCATCATGCGGTGCACAAGATTGAGGATGCGCTTGGGGTCAAACTGTTAACCGTCGAGGGACGCAAGACCCGGCTTACCGCAAGCGGCGAACTGATGCTGAGGCGGGCAAACTACCTGCTCGATGAAGCGGCCAAACTTGAAGCCGTGGGGATCACGCTGGCGGAGGGCATCGAAACCCGTCTTAGTCTCGCCGTTGACGAAGTGTTTCCCCGTGCTATTTTATACCGTGCGCTGGAGGCCACCTCGGCGCAGTTTCCGCTGCTGCGAATCGAGCTGCGCGAATCCGTGCTGACCGGCGCCAATGAATTGCTCGATGCGAGCGATGTCGACCTCGCCGTTTCACCGTTTCCCGGCAAGGAAGGATTCAGCGAAGAGCTGTGCAACCTTGAATTTATTGCCGTGGCCCATCCCGCTCACCCCTTACATGCCCTTGGCAGGGACATCACCCTGGAAGATCTCAAGTCTTACCGCCAAATCGTGGTGCGGGATTCGGCGATCGGAGCCCGCCAGGATAACGGCTGGCTCGGCGCCGAGCAGCGCTGGACCGTCGGTCACGTCAGCACCTCGGTTGAGATGATAAGCGAAGGCCTCGGATTTGCCTGGCTGCCTCGCAGCACCATCCGTCGAGCGCTGGACGAAGGTTCGCTGAAGCCGCTGCGACTGGCGAACGGGGCAACCCGCAGCACGGCGCTTTATTTGCTGTTTAACGACGCCGATCGCCTGGGTCCTGCCGCGCGTGCCTTTATCGGCGAACTGCGCTTCGCCACCATGCAAATGACGGAAGCGGCGCCGTAGCGCCGAGGTTTAACGGAGTAAGTATGCCAATTTTAGAAACCGAACGCCTGATCCTGCGCCCGCTCACGGCGGACGACAGGGCGTTATTTCATCTTCTTCACAACGACGCACAGGTGATGCGTTATGTCAGCGATCCGATGGATGCGGCGCGCATAGACGCGCGTTTTGACGAGCGACTGGCACACTTCGACAAAACCCGCGAGGCCTGGCTGGCCCTGGTTATCGTCGAAAAGGAAAGCGGATCCTCTGTCGGCGTGACCGGCTTTTTATCCCGTTGGCAGCCGTATCGACAGGCGGAACTCGGGTTTTTGCTGCACCCCGCCTATCAGGGGCGGGGCTACGGGCGCGAATCAACGCAAGCCGTTTTACGATTTATCTTTGAGCGATGCGGTTATCACAAGGCCACCGCGACGGTGACCGAGGGAAACGAGGCGTCTTTCGGGCTGCTTCGCAAGCTGGGTTTTCGCCACGAGGGAACTTTGCGCGATAATTTCAGGCTTGGCGAGCGCTGGTGCCATGATCAGCTGCTGGGATTACTGGAAACCGAATATCGAGCGTCGCCCGTTTCAGAAGCTTTATGCTAACTTGATGTTAAACAAGGAAGTTTGCTGAGGTTAGGACTACACTAAGCAAACAAGCTTACTAAAAACAATTTCACGGAAGCGCAATTGCATGAAAGCCGAACAAGCTATCTACCGGATTGTCGGCCTCACCAAGGTGTACGGCGAAGGCGACGGTGCAGTGCATGCGCTGCGCGGCGTGACCGCCGAGATCCCCGCCGGTGAAGTGGTGGTGTTGCTCGGCGCCTCGGGCAGCGGCAAGTCGACCCTGCTCAATATCGTCGGCGGGCTGGATTCGGCATCCGGCGGGGAATGCTATTTTTTTTCCGAGCCGCTCGGCAAAATGGACGATGCCACGCTCACCGAGTATCGTCGCCGCCATGTCGGTTTCGTGTTTCAGTTCTACAACCTGATGCCGGGCCTGACGGCCCTGGAAAACGTCGAGCTGGTCAGCGAAATAGCCGACGATCCGCTGGCGCCGGAACAAGCGCTCGGGCTGGTCGGCCTGTCCGAAAGGTTGGATCATTTTCCCAGTCAGCTTTCCGGGGGAGAACAGCAGCGGGTGGCCATCGCCCGGGCCATCGTCAAACAGCCTACCGTGCTGTTGTGCGATGAACCCACCGGCGCCCTCGACAGCCAAACCGGCCGCGCGGTGCTTAAGGTATTGCAGGATATCAACCGTCGGCTCGGCACCACGGTCATCATCATTACCCATGCGGCGGTCACCGAGGCCATGGCCGACAGGGTGATCCGCTTCAGTGACGGGCATATCGTTGCCATCGATACCAACAGCGCGCCGGTCGATGCCGATGAGCTGGTGTGGTGACGCGTGTCGCCGCTTAACCGAAAATTACTGCGAGACCTTTGGCGCATCAAGGGCCAGGCGACCGCCATTGTGCTGGTGATAGCCCTAGGTGTGATGGTGATGGTGATGATGAGCAGTCTGGTCCGCACCCTGGAGCAGACCCGCGAAGCCTATTACGACAGGTACCGTTTTGCCGATGTGTTTATCGATCTGGTCAGGGCGCCGGATGCGCTGAAAGAGAGGGTCGCGGTGCTTGAAGGCGTCGCCCAGGTGGAAACTCGGGTCAGCGGTGGGGCGCTCATCGATTTGGCTTCGTTGGCAACCCCGGTCTACGCCCAGATGCTTTCCCTGCCGGATTTCGCCGATCCGGTGCTCAACAAACTCTACCTCGGCGAGGGGCGAATGCCCGCGCCGCGCAGCAGCGACGAGGTCGTGCTGTTAAAGGGGTTTGCGTTGGCGCACGGTCTTGGCCCCGGCGACAGCCTTGCCGTGACCGTGCGGGGCAAGCGGCGTAGCCTGAATATTGTCGGTATTGCGCTGGCGCCGGAATACGTTTACACCACGGCGCCCGGCGAACTGGCGCCGGACGACGCGCGTTTTGCGGTGATCTGGATGCGCGAGCGGGCGCTTTCCGAAGCGTTGGAACTGGAAGGCGCGTTTAACCAGGTGCTGGTCTCGTTGGCGCCGGGCGGGGTGGAGGAAGATATAGTTGCGGCGCTCGACCGCTTGTTCGACCGCTACGGCGGACGCGGCGCCTACAACCGCGACAACCATTTTTCCAACCGCTTCGTGCGCGATGAAATCGCCGGGCTGAAAACCTCGGCCGCCGCCGTGCCGCCGGTATTTCTCTCGGTGGCGGCATTTTTACTGTTTATCGTCATCTCCCGCATGTTGGCAGCGGAGCGCGAGCAGATAGGGCTGCTCAAGGCCTTCGGTTACACCCGCTTCGAAGTGACCTTCCACTATGTGAAGTTTTTGCTGGTGATCGCCTCAAGCGGCGCGGCGCTGGGTTGTTTACTGGGGATCCTGGAGGGAACCCGGATAAGCCACATGTACCAGCTCTATTTTAAGTTTCCGTTTCTGTATTTCGACAGCGATCCGCGCGCCTTTGTGGCGGCCTTTGCGGTGAGCATACTTGCGGCCTTGCTCGGAGCCGGTCTGGTGCTTAAAAAGGTGTTTGCCCTGATGCCCGCAGAGGCCATGCGTCCGCCGACACCGCCGGATCACAGCCGTACCTTGCGGCTCGGCGACTGGTTGAAAAAGCACCTGGACCAGCCGAGCAAAATGGTGCTGCGTAATGTATTAAGGCGTCCGACCCGCTTTGCCAGTTCGGTGACCGGAATATCATTGGGCATGGCGCTCTGTGTCGCCATGCTCAGCACCATGAGCGGTTTTGAATCGGCGATCGCCGATTACTTCTCGCTCAACGATCGCAGCGATGTGACGGTTACCTTCGTCGAGCCCGCGCCTTATCGGGTACTGCACGAATT
>JBNKEN010000066.1:0-4526 GCA_050288805.1 Pseudoalteromonas sp. | reverse complement strand
GTTCAAACATCTCCATGCCATGGCAGAAAGGCTGATACTGGCGCCGAGACGGGAGCGAACCTTCCCAAGAACAGTGAAAGCACGACCACAGCGTTACCCCAAAAATAACAATGCCGCTCACCTTAAGTGAACGGCATTACCCTGGCGGGCGGTTTTTTCGAGGCGTGCTTAAGCAAGTTTATCCGAGGCGACGAAATATTTCGGATCCTCGATAACGTTCACCTCAACCAGGCCTTGTGCCTTTGACAGTAATTTCAGGCAGTCGGCGCTCAAGTGGCGCAGGTGCAGCTGCTTACCGGCCTTGCTGTATTTTTCGGCCAGGCTGTCGATGGCTTCGATGGCGCTGTGATCCGCAACCCGACTGTATTTGAATTCGACTATAACGTCTTTTGGGTCGTTTTTCGGGTCGAACAACTCAATAAAGGCCTTGACCGAGCCGAAAAACAGCGGGCCGTGTAACTCGTATACCTTGGAGCCGTGTTCGTCGATATAGCTGGTTGTGTAGATGTGCTTCGCATGTTCCCAGGCAAATACCAGCGCAGAGACGATCACGCCGACACAAACCGCAATGGCGAGGTCGGTAGCCACGGTGACGCCCGACACCAGCACGATAACAAAGGCATCGGCCTTGGGGATCTTGCGCATGATGCGGAAGCTAGACCACTCAAAGGTGCCAAGTACCACCATGAACATGACGCCGACCAGGGCTGCAATCGGGATCATTTCAATCAGCGACGAAGCGAAAACGATAAATACCAGCAACATCACCGCTCCGGTAATGCCGGACAGGCGACTGCGGCCGCCGGAATTGATGTTGATCATCGACTGCCCGATCATGGCGCAACCACCCATGGCGCCGAACAAGCCGCAGGTGATATTGGCGGCGCCCTGCCCCATACACTCGCGGTTGCTTTGGCCGCGGGTTTCGGTAATTTCGTCTATCAGGGTGAGTGTCAGCAAGGATTCAATCAGGCCGATGGCGGCCAGGATCACCGCATAGGGAAAGATAATCGTGAGGGTTTCCAAGTTAAACGGCACCATGGGGATATGGAATGTGGGTAAGCCACCCGCCATGGTGGCATTGGCGTCGCCCGTCATGTCTTTAAGGAAATCCAACACAGTGCGGGACTCAAGGTCGAGTCCTAAAACGATGGCCGTCACAACGACGATTGCGGTCAGACTCGCCGGTACGGCAGTGGTCAGTTTGGGCAAAAAGTGGATGACCGCCATGGTCAGGGCCACAAGCCCCAACATGATGTACAGCTGCGGGCCCTGCATCCATTGCATTACGCCGTTACTGTCTGCCATTTTGAACTGGCCGAGCTGGGCAAGGAAAATCACGATAGCAAGGCCGTTCACAAAGCCAAGCATAACCGGATGCGGCACCATGCGGATAAATTTACCCAGCTTAAAGACGCCGGCCAATATCTGGAGGATCCCCATCAATAATACGGTGGCAAACAGGTATTCGACGCCATGATCGAGCACCAGGCTGACCATGACAACCGCCAGCGCACCGGTTGCACCGGAAATCATGCCGGGACGACCGCCGAATATCGCAGTGATAAGACCTACGATAAATGCGGCGTACAAACCAACCAAGGGCTCAACGTGCGCAACAAAGGCAAACGCAACGGCTTCGGGCACCAGCGCCAGTGCGACGGTCAGGCCTGAAAGTACGTCGTTCTTGGCAGAACTAGGGGCCCTGCTAAGTAAATTAAACATGAAAATCCTCTTAAAAAGGTGCTTTTTGTGGTGTTTTTAAAGGGCGTAGAGTTTAGCAAACTGCCGCCCTATTCACAAACGCCCCTCGTGAGGATCAGATAGGCAATGCGGTGGTGCGCTTAACGCAGGTCATGGTTACGTTGGAATGAACTTCCTGAACGTAATCCAGGCATAAAAGATTATCACGTACAAACTGCTCGTAGCCCTCGATGCCCTTAGAGATAATGCGCAGCATAAAGTCCATGGTGCCGGCCATCGAATAACATTCGGTGACTTCGTCGAGGCTTTGGATCAGCTTTTCAAACTCGGCCAATTGGTTGCGGCCGTGATTGGACAAGCGAACGTGGGCATACACCAACATATCGAAACCGAGCATTTTTTCGTTAAGAATGGCAACCTTGCCCTTGATATAACCTTCCTGTTCAAGGCGGGCGATACGGCGCCAGCAAGGTGACTGTGACAGGCCGACCTTATCGGCAATTTCCGCCGTCGAAAGACTCGCATCCTGTTGCAATAAAGAGAGTATTTGGCGATCAACTTGATTTAACGACATTGTTTTTTCTTTTTAACTCTAATAATAGGTAAAATTATACACCCAAATCCGAGGGGCGTCTGTACTAATTTCGCTTTTATCCGAATTTTGAACTGATAAACGGATTATGCTGTTTTTCATGCCCTACCGTGGTGTTATCTCCATGACCCGGTAACAATACATACTCGTCGGGCAGGCTGAGAATTTCGCGGTTGATGGATGCGATGAGTTCAGCATGATCGCCGCGGGGAAAGTCGGTTCTGCCGATAGAGCCCCGGAAGATCACGTCGCCCACAACCACCTGATGTGAAGCGTGATCAACCAATACAATATGACCCGGGGTATGACCTGGACAGTGGCGAATTTCCAGCTTCAGCTTACCTACCGTTATGATATCGCCGTGTTGCTGCCAACTGTCGGGATAAAACGGCGCTATGGGGGCAAAACCGAACATCTGCGCCTGCATGGGTAAGGCATCGAACCAGAAACTGTCGTCCTGTTGCGGCCCAACTATATCCACACCAAAGCTCTCCTTGAGCTCCTTTGCGGCCCCGACATGGTCCAGGTGGGCATGGGTCAGGATAATTTTTTCCGGGACCAGATGATACTGTTCCAACGTTTGCAGGATTTTTTCCTTGTCGCCGCCGGGATCGACCAGGGCACATGCCCCGGTTTCCTCACAGATCAAAATACGTGCGTTCTGCGCAAACGGCGTCACGGGTATGGTAATAACCTTCATCTTGGGGTGTCCTTAAACGACATTCGAACCGGATAAACTAAATAGCGCTCGTCATAATAGGGCGTATTGCCGTACAGCCATTGTTGGCGCGCCTTTGCATCGGCGGCAAACGCCGGATCCGATTTCAGCTTGTTTTCAAATGCGATTTTCAAATCCGGCTTTTCCTTAAACAGCTGCTCGATATAGGGAATAAGCGCGTAATTTTCCACATATTCCGTGCGTTGAAATATACCGTTGAATTCCCCCCATTGGAACAGGGAATCGGGCGCTGCCGGGTGCAGCAGATGGACGGCTAACTTGCCAAGCGGCTGCGCCGTCGACACCTTGTACCAGCCGTTGACCGTTTCCTGCGATTCGCTTGACCGCCACTCGGCAGCAACTCTATAACGGCCCTCAAACGGGGATTCCGAGAAATGCTGCACCGTCGCTTTCATTTTGCTGAGCAAAACCGGCTCTGCGCTGACGATACGTTCCATTCTTATCCCTTGCATTCTCAGGGTTTCTAACACCTGGCTATACGCGGGGGGAATGTAAAAAGCGTCGGGAACGTCAACTTCGGTTTTCACCACGCTCTGCCAGAAAATCGGCAATGCGGCGTAGTCTTTTGCTTCACCCGTCCACTTGACTTCGGTTTGCCCGGTGATGGCACTTTCATAGCGTTGGTAGCTAATTCCCTTAAATGGAATATGATCTGCCTCTTTCGCATATTCGCGTTCGACAACCATTTTAGCCGGCAGATTGTTTTTATCCTTTTCGACGGCTCCATGCAGCACCGGATGCAGTTCATTCAATGCTTCTATCACCCCATCAAGAAACACATAGGTGCCGAGTACCCGGCGTTTATAGGGTTTGAGGGAATGGTTCTCCACCAATATGGTCGGCAGCCCCCTGGCATCTCCCCAGCCGTTGGAATAACGCGGTGTTGCCGTCCAGCCTATGATCCCCTTGGCAAAATCCCGGTTATCGACGGCAAATACCAAGGGACCGGGTTCATGACCCTGTGCCAGCAATTTAGCGTCGATAACAGGCCGGAAACGGTTCGCCAACACCTCAGATATCGCCGGAGAGTCGCTTGATACCACGGGGTTGGCGCCGTACGTGATGTCGTACTGGTAATCTTCGCCGTCGGTAACGTGGATATCAAGATAGAGATCCGGATTATAGCGATTGACCACATCGGCAACCGCACGTACGCCCTGGGTGTCTAGCTTACTGTAATCGCGGTTGAGGTTGAGATTAAGCGCATTGGTGCGAAACCCCATTTCTACCGGACCGCGTTGGTTGATACGGTTGAATTTACCGCGTCTTTCATGGCCGTCTACATTAAGAATGGGAATAAACAGCAGATTAACCTTTTGTAATATATCGCGGCGCTTACCGGTCGCGATGTCCCGTAACAACATAAATCCGGCATCCTTACCGTCTATTTCACCGGCGTGAATACCGGCCTGGATCAGCAAGTTGGGTTTGCCGCTTGCGTTAATAGCCTCGGGCGTTGAGATCCCCTGCTCTGTGGCTACCAGCATTTTT
>JBNKEN010000065.1:0-27821 GCA_050288805.1 Pseudoalteromonas sp. | reverse complement strand
TGACATATTCCAGAATGCGTTTTTTACTATGAAAAAGGACCGCAGCCTTGCTGCAGTCCTCCGTGATTATCTCAGTAAGTTTCATATTTTTAATGACGAGATAGTTTCTCTTTGTGCTTGATTACCTGACGGTCCAACTTGTCGATAAGGGCGTCGATGGCTGCATACATGTCCTCATGTTCCGAGGTAGCAAATAGTTCGCCGCCGTTAACATGGAGTGTCGCTTCTGCTTTTTGGATCAGTTTCTCGATATCTAAAATAACATGCACGTTGTTGATGTGATCGAAGTGTCGCTCAAGCTTCTCAAACTTGCTGTTTACATAGTCTCTTAGTGAATCGGTAATTTCTACGTGACGACCAGTTAAATTTAGTTGCATAAGCATTTTCCTTCTTTTTTAACGTCTCAGATCAAGCTCTTACGTTGATTTGACGGTGGTATAGCAAGCGACTCACGGTATTTTGCGATGGTCCGTCTTGCCACATTAATTCCTTGTTCCGCCAGTATGTCGGCAATCTTGCTGTCGCTCAGTGGCTTGGCGCGATTTTCTGCCGCTACCAGCTTTTTGATCAGTGCCCTAATTGCTGTCGAAGAGCACTCTCCTCCGTTTTCCGTGCTGACATGACTCGAGAAGAAATATTTCAGCTCGTAGATGCCACGCGGGGTATGCATATACTTCTGCGTGGTGACGCGGGAAATTGTTGATTCATGCATTTCAACCATTTCGGCCACATCGTTTAACACCATGGGCTTCATTGCCTCTTCGCCATATTCAAAGAATGCCTGTTGTTGTTGCACAATGCAATTGGTAACTTTTAATAAAGTTTCATTGCGACTTTCCAAGCTCTTTATAAACCATTTTGCTTCTTGCAGATGCGACCGGATAAACTGACTGTCGCTGCTCGATTTGACCGAGCGGGACATGGCGGCGTAATGATCGTTGACCCTGAGTTTGGGCATGCAATCCGGGTTTAGTTCAACCACCCAACGGCCCTTCACCTTTTTCACCGAGACATCCGGGATCACGTATTCGGATTCTTCCCTGACAATGCTGGATGCCGGTTTCGGATTCAGGCTGTGTATCAGCGTCATCACCTCTTTCAACTCGCTTTCCTTAAGCTTAGTCTTTTTCATCAAGGTGCGATAGTCGCGGTTCGCTAACAGATCTATATGGTCGCGTAAAATTTCTTTGGTTTCTTTGATCCAGGGCGTGTTTGGATCAAATTGGTTGAGCTGAATGGTTAAACATTCCTGCAGCGAGCGGGCTGCGATGCCGACCGGGTCGAATAACTGAACCCGTTTTAAAACGGCTTCCACTTCGTCCAGTTCTATGGGCTCTTCCTGGCTGTCGGCGTTGAGGCTTTCAACGAGATCTTCCGTACTTATGGTCAGTATGCCGTTTTCGTCGACCGCTTCGACAATGGCGGTTGCGATGGCTTCATCGGTGGGGCTGAAAGGGGTCAGACGCAATTGCCACATCAGGTATTCCTGCAGGCTTTCCGTGGTCTCACCCTGATAGACGGAATCGTCGTCCGGGGCGGGGCCCGCTGAGGCGACCGGTGCTGCGCTGATATATTCATCCCAGCTGACATCCATCGCGAGATCGTCGCTCATGGTTTCTTTGGTCAGGGCATCGGAACTTTCGATCTCGCTGTCGGCAATGCTCTCAGAGGCTCCGTAGTCGTCTTCTTTTTCCGAGCCGTTCAATGCCTCTGCTTTTTCATCGGCATAGTCTTGTTCTTCGACTTCGAGCAGGGGGTTGCTGTCGAGGGCTTCCTGAATTTCCTGCTGAAGATCCAGTGTACTCAGTTGCAGCAGACGAATGGCCTGCTGCAACTGGGGCGTCATGGTAAGTTGCTGGCCTAAGCGCAGCTGTAATGATTGTCTCATCTAGGTAAAAACAATCCCTTTACTGTTGTTATTATCACTATAGCCTGAATTGTTCGCCCAGATATACATCGCGAACGGTTTGATCGGCTAAGACTTGTTCCGGGGTGCCGGCGGCGATCAATTCGCCATGGGACACTATGTAGGCTTTCTCGCAGACGTCGAGGGTTTCCCTGACGTTGTGATCCGTGATCAGCACACCGATACCGCGTTGTTTCAGATGTTCGATGATTTTCTTTATATCTATCACCGAAATAGGATCGACACCAGCGAAAGGTTCATCAAGCAGGATAAATTTGGGATCGGCGGCTAAAGCGCGCGCAATTTCAACCCGGCGACGTTCGCCCCCGGACAAGGCCATACCCTGGCTGTCGCGAATATGTTGAATGTTGAATTCGTCGAGCAGGTTTTCCAGCACCTCTTCGCGGCCCTGGCGGTTGAGGTCTTTGCGGGTTTCCAGTATTGCCATCAGGTTCTGGTATACCGTCAGTTTGCGGAAAATAGACGATTCCTGCGGCAGGTAGCCTATCCCGAGGCGGGCGCGGCTGTGCATCGGCAGCAGGGTGATATCCTGCTCGTCTATTTTGATCTGCCCCTTGTCGCTCGGCACCAGGCCGACGATCATGTAAAACGTGGTGGTCTTGCCTGCGCCGTTCGGGCCAAGCAGTCCGACGATGCTGCCGGCCTGCACCTCGAGGCCGACGTTTTTCACCACTTCACGGCCCTTATAGCTCTTGGCCAGCATTTGGGCTTTCAGGGTACTCATGGTTGCTGTTTTTCCTGCTTGTCGGCGGGGATTAAAATAGTATGGACCCGTTGGCTGGAATCCTTGTCTTTTTCGGCGGTGATCAGCTGTTGGTTGATGTCATAGGTGATGGTTTCCGCCGCGATTTGCTGGCCGGCCTGGGTGATTTTGGCATCCCCTATAATGGTCAGCATGGCGGTGGCCACATCGTAACGGATTTCCTTGGCGCTGGCGGTGATAACAGTGCCGTCGTCCAATGTTTCCGTGTATACCGCGGGATTGCCGCTGGCAATCAACAGCTGTTTATTCTCACCCAGTTCCGCCCGGCGATGTGCTTCAAGTAAATCGGCCTTGATGGTGCGGTTGCCGTGGATCACCTCAACATTGTGCTGGAAGATCCCGACGCTGGGTTTCAGGCGCGCCTGTTGTTTGTCGGCACTGATCAGCACCTGATCCGGCGAGCCCGCCTGGGTTGTAAAGCTGAGTGCGATACCGGCTGCTAGCAGCCAAGGGGTTAGCTTACTGATCATAATATATGGTTCGCGTATGATTAATGAGTTCAATGATTTCGGCTTTCAAATCGGCCCTGAGGCCCTTGCCGGTGATCTTCAGGTTGGGGCCCGTTAAAACCACGGGTTGTTCTGAGTTCATCACCGAAGATTTGATGTCTATCCGTATGTTGTCGGCAGTTATCTTGTCGATCATCGCTTCGGGAGTCAAATTCACCGCCACGACGTTGCGTTCAAGGATCAGGGTTTTGTTTTCATACAAGGTGGCTTCATCCGCGCTCAGCTGCCAGGTTTCCTGCTCGCTGAAGAGGGTGAAGGTCGGTTTGCTGAAATGGGTAAATCCGAGCTCCTGATAAAGCTCCATTTTTTCTGCGGTGACCTTGTGACTGATGGCACCGCTTTCATCGTAGCTGGTCTGCTTCAACTCGCTGGCGATGTAATCGGGCACGATAATGCTGTCGGCGCTGTTATTCGGCCGTGAGTTATCCTGGCTGAAATAGGGATACCACAACCAGATCATGATGGCGGTGAAAACGATGCTCAGCAGCAGGCGGGCGTTATTCATGTGCTGCTGCCGCTGGTTGTCAGTGGGTGGCCCTGTGCCAGCATCAGCAGATCCGTCAGCTCACGCACCGCACCAAAACCGCCGGGCATCAGGGTGGTGTAGTGGGCGATGCGTTTGATCAGCGGATGGGCATCCTGTACCGCCACCGCAAAGCCGACTTTTTCCATCACCGGCAGGTCCGGTCCGTCATCGCCGATATAGGCAATTTCGTCATCGCTTAAGCCGAGTTTGCTTTTCAGCTCTGCGTAGGCGACCAGTTTGTTTTCCTGCCCTTGGTAGATATGCGGCACGGTCAGGCTGGTCATGCGGTCTTGCACGATCTTGGAATGTCGCCCGGTGATCACCGCCACATCGACGCCCGATGTGATCAGCGCCTTGATGCCGAAGCCGTCCTTGGTGTTGAAGGCCTTGAGCTCTTCTCCCTGGTTCCCCAAATAGATGCGGCCGTCGGAGAAAACCCCGTCGATATCGCAGATCAGCAGTTTGATCTTGCCGGCTCGCAACCAGGCGTCGTCGCTGGTGGGCTGGTACAGTTCGCTGAATTGCATCAGAGTACCCCCGCCTTAAGCAGATCCTGCATGTTGAGTGCGCCTATGGGTCGGTTATCTGCGTCGACAACGATGAGGCCGTTGATGTGCTTTTTCTCCATGATATTGAGCGCTTCGGCCGCGAGCATCTCTGGCCCGGCTACGGTGCAACCCGGCGTCATGACATCGGCAATGGCGTTTTCATGGAAATCCACCTTACGTTCCAGTACCCGGCGCAGGTCACCGTCGGTAAACAGGCCGCAGATCCGGCCTTCGTCGTCAACCACCGAGGTCATACCCAACCCTTTGGCCGACATTTCGAGTAACGCATCCTTGATGGTCTGTTCACGATGAATCTTCGGCACGCCGTCGCCGCTGTGCATCAGATCGTTGAGGGTCAGCAACAGGCGTTTGCCCAAACTGCCGCCGGGATGGGACAGGGCAAAATCGTCAGCGGTAAAACCGCGCGCTTCGAGTAACGCGACGGCCATGGCGTCGCCCATCACCAATGCCGCGGTGGTGCTGGCGGTCGGCGCCAGTCCAAGCGGGCAGGCTTCCTGCGAAACCCGGGTGCAGACGTGCACATCGGCAAGTCGCGCCATCGACGAATTCGGATTCCCCGTCATGGCGATGATCTGTGCGCCGAGACGCTTGATAACCGGGATAATGCTGACCACTTCGGCGGTCTCGCCCGAGTTAGACAACAACACCACCACATCGTCGCCGGTGATCATGCCGAGATCGCCGTGGCTGGCTTCGCCCGGGTGAACGAAAAACGCCGGGCTGCCGGTACTGGCCAGGGTGGCGGCCATTTTGTTGGCGATATGACCGGATTTCCCCATGCCGATAACGATAATACGGCCCTTACAGCCGAACATCCGTTGGCAGGCGGCATCGAAACTCTCGTCCAGATATTGCTCAAGTTCTTCTATGGCCTGTTTTTCGATGGCCAGAACGCGTTTTCCCCGATTTATGAAATCTAAAGCCGACATGGGGTTCCTCTAACTGATTTGGCTAAAAATATAACCCTGGTAGGCCAGAAATGCGATAAATAAGCCGCCGCCTTCGATACGGTTAATACGGCGAGAGCCTCTGAAGTTAAGTGCCATGGCCATCAGGACCAGGGTGGTGATGATCATGATAACGGCATCGCGTCCGCCGGCCGACGGATCGATGGCGGACGGATTGATAATGCCGGCGAGCGGCAGCACCGCCAGCAGGTTAAACAGGTTGGAACCCACTATGTTGCCAAGCGCCAGGTCGTCTTCTTTTTTCATTACGCCTGCAACACATGCCGCCAGTTCCGGCAGGCTGGTGCCTACGGCTATGATGGTCAGGCCGATGACCAGATCGCTGAGGCCGAAGTATTTTGCAATGTCGACCGCCGAATCGACGATAAAATGCGAACTGATGGGCAGAAAAATCAGGCCGATCACCAGCCACAGCAGCGCCGACTTATTCGAGACGCCGGCAGGAACCTCGTCACAGGCCTCGCTGACGAAGGGGTCGTCCTGTTGGTTTCTGTGGCGCAGGGAAATGATCACCAAAAAGGCAATAAAGACCACAAACCCGACCAGCAGCAGCCAACCCTCCTCGGAGGAGAAATAGTTGTCGGTAAAAATATACCAGGCCGCAATGGATACCAGCAGCACCAAAGGCATTTCGCGTTTCAGCGTTGTCGATGAAACCGACAGCGGGCGCAACAGGGCGGTAAGGCCGAGTACCAGCAAAATATTGGTAATATTCGAGCCCACCGCGTTACCGACCGCCGTGTCTGTTTTATCGGCCAGGGCCGCCGAAGCCGAGACCATCATTTCCGGGGCGGATGAACCCATGGCGACCACCGTCAGACCGACGATTAACGTGGGCACGCCGAGGTTTTTTGCCAGCGCGGCTGCGCCGAAAACGAAACGGTCAGCGCTCCAAACCAAGGCGACAAAACCGAGTACCAGAATGACGAAAGATAACAGCATGTATGAAGAGCCAGAGTCCCGTTATTGTTGCGGTGGATAGTACCAAATAGCTTAAAGAAAGTATAAAAAAATGCTCAACGACCCAGTAAATTGAATAGCTTATTACAAAAATTTACAGATTCTCTTTTCCCCTCGCCGGAAAAAAACCTTAAAATAGCGCTTGCGGAGATCAAAGACGGGAGAGCGACTTGTCGCAACCAATCGTAGAAATCAAGGATGTGACCTTTTCGCGTGGAGAGCGCGTCATATACCAGAACATGGATTTTGCCATTCCCCACGGCAAGATCACAGCCGTTATGGGCCCGAGCGGCATCGGTAAAACCACCTTGTTGCGCCTGATCGGCGGACAGTTGAAACCCGACAGCGGGGATATCCTTTTTCATGGACAAAGTATTCCGGCCATGTCGCGCGCCCAGCTTTATCAAGCCCGTACCCGCATGAGCATGCTGTTCCAGAGCGGCGCCCTGTTTACCGACATGTCGGTCTACGACAACATTGCCTTTCCACTGCGTGAACATACCCGACTCAGCGAAGACCTGATCCGCATTATCGTACTGATGAAGCTGCAGGCGGTCGGTTTGCGCGGCGCCAAGGACCTGATGCCGTCTGAACTCTCCGGCGGGATGGCGCGCCGTGCCGCGTTGGCTCGGGCCATCGCCCTTGACCCGGAACTGATTATGTACGACGAACCCTTTACCGGGCAGGATCCCATTTCGCTGGGGGTGCTGGTGAAGTTAATAAAATCCCTCAACCAGGTGTTGGGGCTGACGTCGATTATCGTTTCGCACGACGTTCAGGAAGTGATGTCGATTGCCGATCATGTAGTGATCATCGCCGAGAAGGGCGTTATCGGGGAGGGATCGCCGGAGGAAATGCGCCGGCACGATTCGCCGTTGGTGCAGCAATTCCTGCAGGGCTTGTCCGACGGCCCCGTGCCGTTCCATTTTGACGCCGAACCGTATGCAGAGGAGTTGTTGGCATGATATCGCAGCTGATGCAGTTCTGGCAGACTCTCGGTCGCAGCACCTTTGATAAGGTGTCGTCCGTGGGCAAGGCGACGCTGATGCTTTACGGCTCGCTGATGAGTGTGCCGAATCCACGTAAAGGCACGCCGCTGCTGATCAAACAATTGTATATGGTGGGCTTTTTGTCGCTCATCATTATCGTGGTATCCGGATTGTTTATCGGCATGGTGCTGGCGCTGCAGGGTCACACGGTACTGGTTGATTACGGCGCCGAGGACAGTTTGGGTCCGTTGGTGGCGTTGAGTCTGTTGCGTGAACTCGGGCCCGTGGTGACGGCGCTGTTGTTTGCCGGGCGCGCGGGCAGTGCGCTGACGGCGGAAATTGGCCTGATGAAGGCCACCGAACAGCTTTCCAGCCTCGAAATGATGGCAATCGATCCGCTTAAGCGGGTTATCGCTCCGCGTTTTTGGGCCGGCATGATCAGTATGCCGTTGTTGGCCATGATATTTTCTGCCGTTGCGATAATCGGCGCCCATCTGGTGGGGGTCGACTGGCTCGGCGTCGATTCGGGCAGCTTCTGGTCGATCATGCAGTCCCAGGTTTCGTTCGAAAAAGATGTGGTGAACGGCATTATCAAGAGCCTGGTATTTGCGCTTCTGGTCACCTGGATAGCATTGTATAAGGGTTATGACTGTATTCCGACTTCGGAAGGGATCAGCAAGGCCACCACGGAAACCGTCGTGCATTCCTCGCTGGCGGTGCTTGGATTTGATTTTGTATTGACTGCCGTGATGTTCGGCAGCTAATGAAGGTAACAAGATGACGTCGAGAAAAATCGAAATACTGGTTGGCTTTTTTGTCTCATTGGGTATCGCCGCCTTGGTAATGCTGGCGTTGAACGTTGCCAATGCCGGGATCAGCGGAAACGGTGAAACTTATTCATTGAGCGCTAAGTTTGACAATATAGGATCATTAAAGACCCGTGCGCCGATCAAGGTCGGTGGCGTGGTCATCGGACGCGTTGATGCGATCAGTATCGATCCGACCGAGTTCGTTCCCGTGGTGCACATGGCCATCGATAAGAGCTATGAGTGTAAGTTTGCCGATACCTCGTCGGTGTCTATTCTTACTTCAGGCGTCCTTGGCGAACAGTATCTGGGGATTAACCCGGTGATCGCCAGCAAGTCTGCAACACAAGGGTGTCGTGGCGAAGCCGTGACGGCGCAGGACGATGCGCTTGCACTGGACGAGCTGTTCGGCGTGGAATCTAAGGCTTTGAAGGATGGCGACATGATTACGGATACCAAGTCTGCGTTGGTGTTGGAAGAATTGATCGGCCAGTTTTTGTTCAATCAGGGCAGTGAGTAAACAAGTATGTTGAAACGTTTTTTAATTCTTGCCGCATTTCTGACGTTAGCCGTCTCGAATGCCTGGGCGAGTGAAATCAGTCTGAAGGACCCGTACAAGATGGTGCGCCAGGTGGCGGACCAGACGTTCCAGCGGGTTGCCCGTGATCAGTCGATGATCGAAAAGGATAAAAACTACCTGCGTACCGTCGTGGAAGAGGAGCTGCTGCCCTATATCGATTACAAGTATGCCGCCTACCGGGTGCTTGGCAGCTATATCCAGAAGGTTCGCACCATAGAGGACAAGGAAGAAAAGCGCAAGGCGGTGGAAAACATCAAGCAGTTCATCGATGTATTCAGAAGCTACCTGGTCAATACCTATGCCGGTGTGTTTACCCAGTACACCAACCAGAAGGTTGAATTCGATCCGGAACAGGCCTTCGACGGCGATTCCGTGGTGGTTGTGAAAACCCGTATCGTTGAGGAAGGCAAACCGAATATCGATATCGCCTTCAAGGTACGCAAGGATAAAGACGGCGACTGGCGCGCGTATGACATGATTGCCGAAGGCATCAGCCTGCTCGACGCCAAACAAAGCGAACTGCACGGCATACTGCGCACCGAAGGGATCGAGTATGTCATCGACCTGCTGGACAAGAAGAGCAAGTTGCCGGTGCAGTTCAAGGGTGACAAGAATGACGCGTAAACCGGACGTCGTTCTGCAATATCAATACGATGCACCCGAGAGGGTGCGTTTGCTTGGTGATCTCACCCACATTACGGTCGCCAGTGAACGCCTTCTTAATGAACTAATAAAAAAGCAGCATAAAACCGTGTATTTTGACCTAAGTGAGGTCGACAGGGTTGACACCGCTGGCCTGGCTTGGTTAATTCACTGTTTTTCCGATTTACGGCAGCGCGGCGTGCGTCTCGAGCTGCAGCATATCCCTGACCAATTGCAGAAATTAATGCTGTTGGGGCAGGTCAGTAATTTATTTGAGTGAGAGTGATGGAAACAAGTCAAGTAGAAACCCTGTTACGTGATCAGCTGGCGCTGGAAGAGGTCATCGTCAAGGCCAACGGCAACCATTATGAAGTGATCGCCGTCGGGGATTGTTTCGAAGGACTGAGCCGGGTTAAAAAACAGCAGCTGGTTTACGGCCCGCTGATGGAACGCATTTCAGACGGCACCATTCACGCCGTGTCTATTCGTGCTTTCACGCCCACCGAGTGGCAACGCGAGCGCAAATTCATCCTGCCGCAATAAGCGGGGTTTGTTCTGATGGATCAATTTGTTATTCAAGGCGGTACCGGCCTGGCCGGTGAAGTCACTATTTCGGGCGCGAAAAACGCCGCCCTGCCTATTTTGTTCGCCGCCCTGTTGGCACAAGACACCAGTACCTTTACCAACGTACCTCGATTACGCGATATCGGCACCACCGAAGCGCTGCTCAAGACCTTGGGCGCTGAGGTCGAGTGGCAGCAGGACACCCTGAAGGTTAATGCAGGCACGGTTGATAAGGTGCTGGCGCCCTATGACCTGGTGAAACAGATGCGTGCTTCGGTTCTGGCCTTGGGGCCCTTGCTTGCCCGCTTCGGCCAGGCGCAGGTTTCCCTGCCCGGCGGCTGCGCCATCGGTGCACGCCCGGTGGATCTCCATATCAAGGGCCTGGAACGCATGGGCGCCGATATCAAGGTTGAGAACGGCTACATTCATGCCGAAACCCGCGGCCGTTTGCAAGGTGCCGAGATATACATGGACACCGTCAGCGTCGGCGCGACGGAGAACCTGTTGATGGCCGCCACCCTGGCCGAGGGTAAAACCGTGCTGGAAAATGCCGCGCGGGAACCTGAAATCGTCGATTTGGCCAACTATCTCAACAAGATGGGGGCGAAAATCAGCGGCGCCGGTAATCACCGTATTGAGGTCGAAGGCGTCGAACGTCTGTACGGTTGTGAACATGCCATTTTGCCCGACCGCATCGAAACCGGCACCTTCCTGGTTGCGGCAGCGATGGCGGCAGGCGAGGTGTTGTGCCGTAACGCGGATCACACCAGTTTGGACCCGGTGCTTGAAAAACTGCGCGAGGCTGGCGCTCTGGTTGAAGTGACCGACACCAGCATTTATCTGGATATGCGTCAGCGCGAACTCAAGGCCGTCAACATAAAGACCATGCCCCATCCGGGATTTCCCACCGACATGCAGGCCCAGTTTACCGCGATGAATGTGGTAGCAAGCGGCAGCGCGACCATTACGGAAACCATCTTTGAAAACCGTTTTATGCACGTGCCGGAGCTGCAACGTATGGGGGCGAATATTCGCCTCGAAGGCAATACCGCCATTTGTGCTCACAGCGAGCATCTGACGGGCGCCCAGGTAATGGCAACGGATCTGCGGGCCTCGGCCAGCCTGATCCTGACCGGCATCGTGGCCGAAGGGGAGACTGTGGTCGATCGCATCTACCATGTCGATCGCGGTTATGAGCGGATCGAAAACAAGTTGAGTGCGCTTGGCGCCAACATCAGGCGGGTCAGCCGCTAAGAAAAAAGCCCGGTATGTTAACCGGGCTTTTTGTTATTTGCCTGCCAGTGCGTGGGCAATGTCGGCCACCGCCCTTATCTGTTGCCCGCTACGAGTGGCGTAGTGTTCATCCGTATAGCCCCACCAGTCCCAGCAGCCTTGCGGGTTCAGCGGGTTGACCATGGACGCCTTGGTTTGTGGATACAGCACCACCAGGTGATTGGTATCGGCCCAGCGATTGAGGCCGTTGCCTTCCATGTATTGCGTTCCGACGTTCTCGGCTTCCGCATACTGGTTACAACCGTGGAAATTGATGTGCAGGCGGCAGGTTTCGCCCTTGGCGCAGCTGTCGGGAATGTAGGCATAGCCTTTTTCCGCCAATGTTGCGGCTGTCTTGGGCGCCAGCGCCTGCTGATCCAGTTCGACGAGTTTGCCGCTTATCGACTGTGAAGGCGGGGTCAGCTTGCCGAGTAAAAAGCCCAGTAATTCGCCCGCGGCATCATAGCCGCAGGCGCCCAGATAGGGCGGGGTCGACGTTTTACAGTCCGCACCCCTTTCCAGGGTAGGAAAATGATGGGCAAAGGCCTTGTCCTTGATGTAACGATACTGCGATTCCGGAACCAGGGCCGCATACTGCCTGGCCAGCGTGTCGGTGACAGGCGCGATAACCTTGCTGTCTTCGCTGCCGTGCAGCAGCCACACGCGGCTGGATTTGAGGTTCTCCAGCGGGGCGATCTCAGCGTTTTTTTCCCATTCCTTGATCCGGGCGTTCAATGTGCTCAGTTCAATCGGCGCGTCCTGCTTATTGACGCATTGCCCGAGGGCGGTCAACAGGCTGTTTTGCGCGCAATAATAGGGGCCGGCAGCAATCACGGCTGCGCCTTCGACCCAATCGGAGTGGGCGATATGAAACTGGTTCGCCATATAGCCGCCGCTAGACAGGCCGGACACGGTCACCTTGTCGATATTGAGATTGAGTGCCGGCAGGGCGCTCAGCGACGCGCTGAACGTAAGCAGGCCAAGTGAAAGCAATTTCATTATTCAGTTCCTTCCAAAAACGCTCGAATCATTTCGCTCTTCTGGCCGATGGCATAGATGCCGTCAAGATGACCCATCGAACCTTGTATCTCGCTGTAGTCGCTGTGTTTGCCGGCGACGAGCAGGCCCTGATGCGCCTTTTTCGCCATGTAGGGCATCAGCAGCACGTCGTTGCTGGCGGGCAAGAACAGGGATTTGGCCTTGATGTTGGCGAGGCCCTGCTTGAGATCGTTGCCGTAGCCCGCAACGAACAGCTGACAGGCGCGCACCAGATAGAGAACATGGTTGGCATCGAGCTGGCTGGCGCGGGAGGCGGCCGCATTGCGCAGCCATTCTACGGCCTTGAAATCCTTGCGGATGTCATGCAAGGGCGCGCTTTCCAACGGCGAGTGTGACGGATTGGCGTTATTGAAATACACCGGGTTTAACGCCTGTTGGGTGATCAGCATGAGGGAATCGGTGAGGCCGGACAGCGGCGGTTGCTTGTCATAATAGTCGCCGTCGTGCCAGTTGGGATCCAGCTTGATCGGCAAGGCCCATTGCTCTAAGGCGGCCGTTGTCCAGGCATCGGCTTCGGCCATGCCGATCACCGAGATCATACGAGGCACCTTGTCCGGATAGGCGGCAGCCCAGTCGATGGCCTGTAACGACCCCATCGACGGGCCGACGACGGCGTGTAATTTGTCGATGCCAAGGCTGTCGAGCAGGGCTTTTTGCACATTGACGAAGTCGCGGATCGTCACCACGGGGAATGTCAGGCCGTAGGGCTTGCCGGTGTCGGGATTGATGCTCGCGGGCCCTGTGGTGATCACGTGGGGATCGTGAACGGCCGCATTAACCAGGGTATCCGAACTGATAACAAAGAATTTATCCGTATCGATGGCCTTGCCGGGGCCTATGATGGCATCCCAATATCCGGGTTTGGCATCGTTTAAGCTGTATTTTCCCGCGGCGTGTGAGTTGCCGGAAAAATAATGGGTGATCAAAATCGCATTGGATTTGTCGGCATTGAGAGCGCCGTAGCTTTCCCAACCCACCTTGACCTGTTTGATCACCCGGCCGTTGAAGGTGTGAAAATCATTCGTGGTAAAGACCTTTTTTTCGACCAGCAGATCCGCTGCCAGGGTTTCGAATGACAGGCACAACGCCAGTAAAATAAGCCATTTTTTACGCATCGGTGCGCTCCAGCAAATAGTTGTAATAGAGGTCTCTGAGTTCCCGTTTCATCAGCTTTCCGGTGCCGTTTTTAGGCAGCTTTTCGACTTGAATGATGGCGTCGGGCATCCACCATTTGGCGATCTTGTTCTGCAAAAAAGTGAAGATAGCCTCGTCCTGCACGTGTTGCCCCGGTTCGGGAACGATCAGCAGCAATGGACGTTCGTCCCACTTCGGATGTTTGCACCCGATCACGCAGGCTTCGTTGACCGCAGGATGCGTGCTGACAATGCTTTCCAGCTCCAGCGAGCTGATCCACTCGCCGCCGGATTTGATGACGTCCTTCTTACGGTCGACGATGCGCAGATAATTTTCCGTATCTATGGTGGCGATATCACCGGTATCGAGCCAGCCGTCGACAAAGGCGCGCATGTCGTCGTGTTTGAAATACTGACCTATGACATAGGGGCCGCGCACTCTCAGCTCGCCCGAGGTCACCCCGTCATGGGGGAGCGGATTGCCGTCGTCATCGAAAATCTCGATTTCAACGCCGTACACGGGTCTGCCCGCGGTGATTTGATATTCATATCTGCGCGCAGCGGGCAATTCGGCCTGTTCCGGCGTCATGATGCCCGATGTCGCGAGGGGCCCCGTTTCTGTCATGCCCCACAGGGGTTGCCAGTAAATACCGTACTCTTCCTGGTAGGTCTTCACCAGGCCAAGCGGTGAGGCGGCTCCGCCGACGCACACGCGCTTAAGCGTCGAGGGTTTTTGCCCGCTTTCTTTCAGGTAATTGTGCAGCATCAGCCAAATGGTAGGAACGGCAAAGGCCAGGTTGACCCGTTCCGACTCCAGCAATTCATAGATACTGGCGCCGTCCATGCCGCTACCGGGGAACACCAGTTTGGCACCCACCAGAGGCGCGGCAAAGGGCAGGCCCCAGGCCTGGGCGTGATACATGGCAACCATCGGCAGGACCACCGAATCCTGGCGAATATCCAGGGTTTCGGCGCTGACCGCAGTCCAGGCATGCAGCACCATGGCACGGTGCGAGTAAAGCACTCCCTTGGGGTTGCCCGTGGTGCCCGAGGTATAACAAAGAATACAGGGCTGCTGCTCGGGAAATTCGGGCCAGTCGAAATGTTCGGCCTGATCCTTAATAAGCACTTCATAGTTGAAAAGCGTTTCCGCGTTGCAAGTGGACATCTGTTCTTCGTCCACCATGATCACGACACCTTTCAGGCTCGGGCAGTTTGTTATGATGGCGTCGACCAGGTGCTCGAAGCCGGGGTCGACAAACAACCAGCTGTCCTCGGCATGATTGACTATGTATTCCAGTTGCTCGCTAAACAGCCGCGGATTCAGGGTGTGCATGATGGCGCCCATGCCCGCAACGGCATAATAGAGTTCCATATGGCGGTAACCGTTCCAGGCCAGGCTGGCGATCCGATCTTCGCTTTTGACCCCCAGCGATTGCAGCGCATTGGCAAGCTGCGCAGCACGGCGATACAGGGTGCCGTAATCGCTTCTATGAATATCCCCTTCCTGGCGTCGCGACACGATTTGCCGCTGCGGATATTTTTCCGCACCGTGCTTTAGCAGGGATATCACGTTGAGCTGGGTATTCATGGTGGTTGGAAACATCACGACGACCTCAGAACCAGTTAAACAGGGCGACGGCGACCGCCAGTCCGCAAAGCGGGATCACTACGGTCAGGGCGCCCACGGCCCAATAGGCGCGTTGGTGCGTTTCATGACAAATCGCCCTGATGGTGGTTACCACGTAGCCGTTATGGGGCAGGGAATCCAGCGCGCCGGATGAGATAGAGACGATACGGTGCAGCTGTTCGGGGTTTACGCCGAGGTCGAGATAATGAGGGGCCAGTAGCGGCAGGGCGATCGCCTGGCCGCCGGAAGCGGAGCCGGTCAGACCGGCAATCACGCTGACCGCCACCGCGGCGCCTATCAGTTCGTTGCCCGGCAGGGCCGTCATCATATCCACCGCCATCATAAAGGCGCTGGTGGATTTGGCGACCGAGCCGAACCCGACCACGGCGGCGGTATTGCCGATGGCGATAAGCGCGCCCGTGGTGCCGTCGGTCACGGCGCGGTTGAGGTTGTGGAAATGGCGGAAATTGATTGCCATCAGGGTCAGCACGCCGCCGCCGAGGGCCACTATCAGCGCCATCTGCTGTAAATACTGGTGCAGCGTAAAGCTGAGACCCAGCACCACAAACAGGGGAACCACCCCGGTCAGCGGGTGCGGGTAATCCCGTTCCGGGATCTCCGGATCTTCCTCGCGGCTTTCAAACCGTTCGCCGTTGGCAATTGCTTTGGTGATCATGCGCTTGAGCCAGTAAAAACCGAATGCGGCCATCAGCACCGCAACCAGCAGGCTGACTTCCCAGGCCGCATACGGCGAGGTGCCGAGATACTTTATCGGGATCCAGTTCTGGATTTCCGGCGACCCGGCGGAGGTCATGGTAAAGGTTACCGAGCCAAATGCCAGCGCTGCGGGAATAAAGCGACGGGGCAGGTTGGCATCCTTGAACAGGCTGAGCGCCATGGGATAGACGGAAAATGCCACCACGAATACGCTGACGCCGCCGTAGGTAAGAATGGCGCAGGCCAGCACCACGGCCGCTACGGCGTGTTTCATACCGAGCCGGTCGACTATCCAGCGTGCTACCGCATCGGCCGCACCCGTGTCTTCCATAAATTTGCCGAACAGCGAGCCGAGCAGGAACATAAAGAACCAGGCGGCGATAAATCCGGAAAAGCCGCCCATATAGGTGGCGACGAAATTACCTTCCCCGACAAACACCGGCAGTCCACCGCACAGCGCCACGATAAGCGCGCAAAGCGGGGCGGCGATAAACAGGTTTACACCGCGAATGGTTAATACGATCAGCAGCAACAAACCGCCGATCAGGCCAAAAAGGCTAAGCATATCAAAACTCTCCCTACTACTTACGGACTCAAGTCCGAACCTGATGACAATGCGACCAGGGCTAGTGAACCCGAGACAGTTGAACAGGTTCTTATGTAAGACTCATGTTAAGGTAAGTTAATGAACTATTTCTTCCCATAGTACTTAAGTACAGATTTCAAAAGCAAAAAAATACTCTAGATTAAAAATCGATCGAGCTGATTGCGTAAGACAAAAATTAGAATTAACCATATCTTAAACAAAGGGGGAGCCATGAACCGTAGGCTTTTCAACAGGACACTCAGTGCATTGGCTGTCGCTTCGGCGGTAGGAAGTATTACTCCGCAGGCACTTGCGGCCGAACAGCAAAATGAAGACGTTAAAAAGGGCTTGGAACGCATCGAAGTAACCGCCCGTAAGAGTTTGGAAAGCTTGCAGGAAGTGCCGGTTGCGGTCACCTCTGTCGGCGCCGCCGAGCTGGACAATAAAGGGATTGCCGTGTTGACGGAAATCCAGCAATTCTCCCCCAACACCACCTTGCAAACGAGCCGGGCCACCAACTCCACCCTGACCGCGTTTATCCGTGGTGTTGGCCAGCAGGATCCGCTGTGGGGCTATGAGCCCGGTGTCGGCATCTATATCGACGACGTATACATGGCGCGCCCTCAGGGGGCGGTTATCGACCTGCTGGATGTCGAGCGCATCGAAGTATTGCGCGGCCCGCAAGGCACCCTGTACGGTAAAAATACCATAGGCGGTGCGGTTAAATACGTCACCAAGCAAATGTCCGGCGATACCGAATTTAAGGTGCAAGGGACGGTCGGCAGCTTCAATCAGCGTGACCTAAAACTCACGGGCCAGCTTCCGTTGATCGACGACAAGCTGTATCTCGGCTTCGGCTATGCGGATCTCAATCGCGACGGCTTCGGTGAATTCCTGGTATCGACCGTGCCGGGACAGGACAAGGAAAACTATAACAAGGACCTCACCGCAGCGCGCCTGACCTTGGAATATCGTCCTACCGACGACCTGTTTATGCGCCTGACCTGGGATAAAACCAAAGACAAATCGAACTCCAAGGGCGGCTACCGTCTGTTACCGAGTATCCTGACCGATGCACCGGTACCGGGCAGCGTTTACGATTCTTACACCAGCTTGCCGACGGAAACGGAAGTGGTGTTGGAAGGCTACAGCCTGATGGTTGACTGGTATGCCACCGATAAACTGTCACTCAAATACATAGGTTCGTCGCGCAAGGGCGACTCGCCGATCAATATCGATTTCGACAACACCCCGCTTGATATCTTTGATGTACCGGCCTATTACGACGATGAAAACATCTCCCATGAAATCCAGGCCAATTACGACGGCGACAACTTCAGCCTGGTCAGCGGTCTTTACTATTACGACGGCGAGTCGTGCGGTCGTTTCGACGCCATTCTTGGCTTCCTGGGCCGCGCTGCATTCGGTGTTCCCGGCCTGACACGAGAAGTTAACGGTTGTAACAACAGTAACAGCATCGCAGCCTACATCCAGAGCTCTATCGATATTACGGAAAAACTCTCCCTGACCCTGGGCGCCCGTTACACCGATGAAGAGAAGGAAGCCTGGGTTGCAAACGGCCTGGTATTCGACAATGTGTATCCTGAAAGCGGCTGGATCCCGGGTTATACCCGCCCGGACGGCGACTTGGTGCCCATGGTGTTGGGTAAGGACACGGACGGCGACGGCGTGCTCGATGCACCCAAGTCGGAAAGTTGGTCGCGCTTTACCCCACGTCTCGGTGTGGAATACCAGATGGATCAAGACACCATGATGTTCGCCAGCTATTCGCAGGGCTTTAAGTCGGGTACCTTCAATCCGCGCGCCACGGTGAACGAGCCGGGCGTGGATCCCGAAGTGGTCGATTCCTTTGAGCTGGGTATCAAAAAGGACTGGGGCGACACCTGGCGTACCAACGTAACTCTGTTCTCATTGGATCATAAAGACCGCCAGTATGTGGCGATCGTCGGTGACCCTAACGACAGTGCTGCGTTGAATCAATATCTGTCGAACGCGGCGAAATCATCTGCCAAGGGGATTGAAGCCGAAGTGACCTTTGCCGCCACCGATAACCTGAACTTTGATATGTCGTTCGGTTACATCGACGGCAAGATAGAGGAGAACAACGCGGTGCCGCCGCTGCTTGGCTTGTCAAACACGCCGGAATACACCTTCAATCTGGCTGCAACCTATGTGATGGAAAGCGATATCGGCGACTTCGTATTCAGCGGTAACTATTATTATCGCGATGAGTACCGGCTGTTTGAAACCAGCGACCTGCTGGTGCAGGACGGCGTCGGCCTGGTTAACCTCAGCGTCACCTGGGAAGGTACGGAAGGTCATTGGTATGGTGGTCTGCACGTGAAAAACCTGACCGATGAAGAATACCTGGTAGGCGGCTACGACTTTGTCGGTATCGCCGACGACGGCAGCTACACGCCGGGTTTGGGTGGCGATATGACACTCATCGGCTACTACGGTGACCCGCGTACGGTTCACCTGACCGTAGGTTACAGATTCTGATCCTTAACCCCGTTGTCTATGTAAAGCGGCCTCGGCCGCTTTTTTTATACGCGCTGTTTTGGTTTCTCTTTTAGGAGCGATAAATGAGTAAAGAGATTTATATTCTGGGCGGCGAACAATCGGATTTCGCCCTCAACTGGCAGAAAAACGACACCTCCTTAAAACTGATGCTCGAGAGCACGCTGCAAGGTACATTTAAATCGATCGGTGTACATCCGGCTGAGTGTGACAGTGTTCATATCGGCAACTTTGCCGGTGAACTGTTTAACGGCCAGGGGCTGATGGCGGGACTGGCGGTCAGTGCCTGCGAAGGCTTCTATGGTAAACCCGTCACTCGTTACGAGGCCGCATGTGCGTCCGGGTCCATGGCGCTGTTAGGTGCCATAGCGCAGATTCGGGCAGGGATGTCGGAAATTGCCTGTGTAATCGGGGTTGAGCAGATGCGCAATGTCGACGCCAAAACGGTGGCATCGCACCTTGGTTGTGCGGTGTGGCAGGGCGAGGAATGTCAGGATGTGGCATTTCCCTGGCCTCATCTGTTCGGACGCCTGGGCGAACAGTATCAACGGCGTTATGGTTTGGCGCGGGAGGATTTGACTTATCTTTCTCGCCTGGCATTTGCCAATGCGGCTAAAAATCCCTTTGCGCAAACACGTGACTGGCATATGCCGGCGGAAAGCCTGGCCGAAGGGCCGGATAACCCGCAAATAGACGGCATGATCAGGCGCAGTGACTGCGCGCAGGTAACCGACGGCTGTGCCGTGGTGATGCTTGCCTCAAGGCTGGGGGCTGAACGCTACGCGGAGCAAAACGGGATTGCACTGGCATCCATTCCTCGCGTGACCGGCCTTGGCCATACCACGGCGCCCATCGGGTTTGACGACAAGCTTAAGCATGGGGGCGAGTTGCTGTTTCCCCATGTCGCGGGCAGCATACGGCAAGCGTTGGTTGAAGCCGGTATAACGGATGTGTTCGAACTGGATTTAATTGAAACACATGATTGTTTCAGCACCACATTCTACATGGCTATTGATCATTTCGGCATCACGGCGCCGGGGGAAAATCATCACGCGATTGAGGCCGGCTGGTTGGAAATCGGCGGACGTTTACCCATGAACCCAAGCGGTGGGCTTATCGGCGTCGGTCATCCGGTTGGTGCTACCGGGGTCAGGCAAATGCTGGACTGTTGGCGTCAGGTGACGGGACAGGCCGGTGAAAACCAGGTCATCGGGGCCAGCCGGGCCGCGATGCTCAATCTCGGCGGTAGTGCGACGACCAGCGCGTGTTTTGTTATCGCTCGATAACAAGGCCGCGAACGCGGCCTTTTATCTGTTTACAGCTTGGTTTCCAGCTCGCCCACGGTGACTAACAGAGTCATCGGTTTCCCGTCGCGATAGAGCTGGCACTCGATTTGGGTGCCGGGCTCGGTATTACCGACCCGCTCCAGGCTGTGCTGAATGTTAGTGACCGGGTAGCCGTCGAGTTTGACTATCACGTCGTTCAGCAGCAGACCGGCTTTCCAGGCCGGACCGAGCGGATCCAGCTCATCGATGCGCATGCCGGCAACCGGCGTCAGGCTGTTGGTAATGTCTTTCCCCGAGCTGTCGACGGCGGTGCCGGAAAATCCGAGGTAGCCGCGGACCACGCGACCATAGCGGATCAACTTGTTCATCACATCCTTGGCCAGCGAATAGGGCACGGCAAAGAAGATTCCTTGGATATCTAAGTCCTTACGGGTCTTGAACTGGGCCGAGGTAATGCCCACCAGGGTGCCGTTGGAGTTGACCAGGGCGCCGCCGGAATTGCCGACGTTGATCGCGGCATCCATTTGCAGCAGATTGTTGTGCGGACTGTCGGTCAGTTTCTGTTTGCCCGTGGCGCTGATGATACCTTGGGTAATGGTCTGACCCAGGTTCAGCGGGTTGCCTATGGCCAGCACCACGTCACCGACCTGGGGCACGAATTTATCGTCTATGGGGATCACCGGCAATCCTTCTACGTTGATCTTAAGCAGCGCAAGATCGGTGACGGTATCGAACCCGATCAGCTGAACATCCGCATAACGTCGACCGTCGTTGAGGATCACCATGATCTGATCGGCATTATTGATAACGTGATAGTTGGTCAGGATATAGCCGTTCTCGCTCATGATCACCCCGGAGCCCAGTTCCTGCACCGTACTTTGCCGTTGCATATAGCGAGGCAGGTTGGAAATGCTTTCGGAATAGACGGTGACAACGGAAGGAGCCGCGCGTTTGACCGCAGAGGCGAAGCTGAGATGGTTGCTCTTCACCACTTCTGCGGTGATCTTTTCTTGCAGTCCGGGACGCAGATCCGGGTTGAGGTAGAGAATGACAAATGCGACGGCCAGTCCCGCAAACAGCGGCGGCATGAAAAATTTAAGCAGTTTAAGCACGGGTGTTGTTATTTTATGAACGAGGTTTCTATGATGGCACATAAAAAATCACAGCGACAAGGGTCGCTGTGATTTTATTTGTTTTGCGTCTTATTTCGTTACTGGATCAGCAGGAATACCGATTCGCGGCCGCGTTTGACGCCAATTACGATATTGCCCTTGATGTCGCCGAGCAGTTTGCCCAGTTCGCGGATGTTGCTGACGCCCTTGCGGTTGACCTGCACGATCACATCGCCTTCCTCGAGGCCGACACGAGCGGCCGGTGAACGCGCCTCGACGCTTTTCACCACTATGCCTTCATTGCCGTCGTGCTCGCCGTTTTCCAGTACGGCGCCTTGCAACATGGGATGCAAGCGGTCGGCGCTGGCGGTCTGTGCGGCTTGGCCGTCGAGCGTGGCCTTGATGGTTTTCACCTTACCGTCGCGGTAGAGTCCCAGCTTGACGGTTTTACCTTCGCCCAGGGTGGCGATGCGGCTGCGCAGTTCGTGGAAGCTTTGGATTTCGGTGCCGTCGACGCTGATAATGACGTCGCCGCTCTTGATCCCGGCCTTGGCCGCCGGTGAGTCTTCAACCACTTGCATCACGATGGCGCCCTGTTTGATATCCAGTTCCTGCGCCTTGGCGATACCCGCGTTAAGCGTACGTCCGCTGATGCCTAATGAGCCGCGGCGCACCTCACCGTGTTCGATGATCTGATCGACCAGGTTTTTCATCATATTCGACGGGATTGCAAAGCCGATGCCCACGTTACCGCCGGAGGCGCCGAGAATCGCCGTATTGATGCCGATCAGTTCGCCGTTGAGGTTAACCAGGGCGCCGCCGGAGTTACCCTGGTTGATTGCGGCATCGGTCTGGATAAAATCTTCATAGCCTTCGATGTTCAGGCCGCTGCGCCCCAGGGCGCTGACGATGCCCGAGGTCACAGTATGGCTAAGGCCGAAGGGGTTGCCGATGGCAACGGAAAAATCACCCACCCGCAGTTTGTCGGAATCACCGATTTTCACGGCAACCAGATCTTCCGCTTCGATCTGCAGCAGGGCGATATCGGATTCCTTGTCGGTGCCGACCAGCTTGGCGGCATATTCTCGGCCGTCCTCCAGGGTGATTTGGATTTTTTCGGCATCTTCAACCACGTGGTTGTTGGTCACCACATAGCCTTCACCGGCGTCGATAATAACGCCAGAGCCTAACCCTTGAAACGGACGTTTCTGGCTGCGGGGCTGCGGATTGCCAAAGAAAAAGTCAAAGGGATCCACCTGGCGGCGGACTTCTTTGGCGCCCGCGACCTGGATACTGACAACGCCGGGCGTTACTTTTTCCAGCATAGGTGCCAGGGTCGGCAGTTGCTGGCCGTCTACTGCAACCGGTAATTTGGCATAAGAAGTTACCGGACTAAGCATCAGGGTCGCCGAAAGGATGGCGCAGGAAACAAGGGACAATTTAGTCTTCATAGTATGCTTATTCTCCATGTAAAAAAGAGGCACAAACAGCCTGAAATGCTGAACAAATAATGTCATTGTTCAGCAGGTTAACTGGTTTGCTATAAAGACTATATGGGTGAAATAAAGTTCCTCAAGCCCCTTGCGTTTGCTGATCTTTTGTACTGTGACCGCTGAAAAGGCCCGATTCACCGCTGGCATAGTCGGCCGGTTGTGAGTCTGGATTGTCGCGGGTTACGCGTCGCTCGGGGCGCTGCTTAAGCGAGGCCTGCAGCTGTTCGGTGGTTTCCTTAGAGAAAAACGGCTGGCTCGGTGTTTGCTCTTTTTGTGTCAGCAATAACTGGTTGGTTTCTTCCACATGGGCGAGCAGTTGGTCGTAATTGTCTTTCATCTTGCTGACCAGCTTGCCGGTGTTCGCCAGGTGATCGGCGACATCCTGGCGATATTGTTCCAAAGCATTTTTGGCGTTCTGTGCCTCTTGCTCCAGTTCTTCCTGTTTAAATTGTTTACGGGTGACCAGACTGCCGACGAAAAAGCCGGCGACGGCGACGATGACTACTAAGCCAAGCCAGAATACTGTCATAAAAATTACCTCATGGAAGATAAAATAAGGGCAGCCGGAAAATGCGGTGCTTTCTTAAATATACGCTTTATTGCGCAGCGTGTTAATATACGCCCCAAAATAACTGGCGTTTCCCTTTATTCCGTATGACTCCCTGGCAAAAATATCAACAAGACCTGACCCGCGATGATTTTCAATATGACAGTGCGCAGGAAAACGCCGTGCGTCACCTGCAGCGCCTGTACGAAGATCTGGTCAGGCCGGTACCGCAGCCAAAGAGCCTGTTGGCCAGGTTGTTTGCCAAAGAAACCAGACCGGAGATAAAGGGGCTTTATTTTTGGGGCGGGGTCGGCCGCGGTAAAACCTATCTGGTGGATACGTTTTTTGAGGCCTTGCCGACAGATCGCAAGATGCGGGTGCACTTTCACCGTTTTATGCATCGGGTTCACGACGAGTTGAAAAAACTCAAGGACGTAAAAAACCCGCTACTGACGGTGGCCGATATCTTTAAAAAAGAGGCCGATATCATCTGTTTCGACGAGTTCTTTGTGCAGGATATTACCGACGCCATGTTGCTCGGTGGCCTGATGGAGGCGCTGTTCGAGCGCGGCATCGTGCTGGTGGCCACCTCTAACATAGTACCGGACGAACTGTATCGTAACGGTCTGCAACGGGCGCGTTTCCTGCCGGCTATCGCCTTGGTGAAGGCGCATTGCGAGGTGGTCAATGTGGATTCCGGCATCGATTATCGTCTGCGGACCCTGGAACAGGCGGAAATATTCCACAGCCCCCTCGACGAGCAGGCCGACAACAACTTGTTCGAATACTTCGACAAGCTCTCGCCGGAGCCCGGAATTGCGCATCAGGCCATAGAGATCGAAGGCCGGATGATTCAAACCCGTAAGGTATCCGATTGTATCGTGATGTTCGACTTTGCCGAACTGTGTGAAACCGCCCGCAGCCAGGTCGACTATATGGAGATCAGCCGCCTTTATAACACGGTGATCCTGTCGAATGTAAAACAAATGGGGCAGGCCAACGACGACGCTGCGCGGCGTTTTATCGCCCTGGTCGACGAGTTTTACGAGCGCAATGTCACCCTGATCATCTCTGCCGCAGCACCGATAGAATCGCTGTATTCCCAGGGTAACCTGAACTTCGAATTCAAGCGCTGCGTCAGCCGCTTGCAGGAAATGCAGTCGCTGGAATATCTGGCTCGGGAGCACCTTGCGTGAGGTTTGTTTTTTTCATGGGGAAAAAACGAGCAACCGCTAGCCAAGCCCTGTGACTCCTGCTATACTCCCGCGTCTGCCACGTTGCGTTCTATTGCCCGGATTAGCTTAGCCTCTTTTCCAGCGGCACAAAGTCTTCGGCTCGAAGGGGTTAAAGCATTGTTAGAGCGGTAGTTTTTCTACCTGTGGTTTTAATTGTAAACATTGGATTTTTAGAAATGAAAACGTTTGTTGCTAAGCCAGAAACTGTAAAACGTGACTGGTACGTAGTTGACGCCGAAGGTAAAACTTTGGGTCGCATCGCTACTGAGATTGCTCGTCGCCTGCGCGGTAAGCATAAAGCTGAGTACACTCCTCACGTTGATACCGGTGACTACATCATCGTAATCAATGCCGAAAAAGTTACTGTAACCGGTAACAAGGCAAAGGACAAAATGTACTACGCTCACACTGGCTTCCCAGGTGGTCTTAAGTCGACTAACTTCGAGAAACTTCAAGCTGCTAAGCCTGAAATGATCATCGAAAAAGCTGTTAAAGGCATGCTGCCACGTGGTCCTCTGGGTCGCGCTATGTACCGTAAACTGAAAGTTTACGCCGGTACTGAGCACAACCATGCTGCACAACAGCCTCAGGTTCTAGACATTTAAGGAGCACTCTCATGGCAAATCAATACTACGGTACAGGTCGTCGTAAAAGTTCAAGTGCTCGCGTTTTCCTACGCCCAGGCACTGGCAACATCGTAATCAATCAACGTTCTATCGAAGAATATTTCGGTCGTGAAACTGCTCGCATGGTTGTTCGTCAGCCACTAGAGCTGCTTGAAATGACTGAAAAGTTTGACCTTTACATCACTGTTGCCGGTGGTGGTACTACTGGTCAAGCGGGTGCTATTCGTCACGGTATTACCCGTGCGCTGATGGAGTTTGACGAGTCTCTGCGTCCTACTCTGCGTAAAGCTGGCTTTGTTACTCGCGACGCTCGTAAAGTTGAGCGTAAGAAAGTGGGTCTTAAGAAAGCACGTAAGAAAACTCAATTCTCGAAGCGTTAATTTATTACGTTTACAAGAATTTCAAAACCCGGCCTTGGCCGGGTTTTTTATTGCCTACAGGGATGCTGAGAGCAATGTACTCGCGAAAACATCTTGGCTTGTCAGCATAAAAATGGCCGCATCAACACCTGCAATTCCATCCATTCTTGTCACCCATGGCCTGCCGATGCCCAATTAACGGCCGTCGAAGCAACTTTTCTGTCCGTTTAGCGGGAAAGTTTGTTTTATTTCAAATTAACCCGATTTTTATGCAAATCTGTCAGTTAATTGGCATATTTTTTTGCTACAATTGCCGGGCAAGTAATGTAAACGGATCTGAACGTGGTTTTCTGCAAACTTGCAGTCACGGGGATCCGCTGAAAGATGCCTTGATAAAGAGCCCGAAATCGCCCTTCAAGCGGTGATAAATTGCTGTGTCTGGCCGGGAATAACCTTGTTTTAGACAAGGCTTTTCTTTATGATCGCATCTATTTTGTAATACCAAAAATTAACCTGCTGTAACTGATGTTCCTAATATGGCGAGTGTTGGGAATCATAGTGGAGATAAGTGGATGAGCAATGCGCCTGTAGACAACGGCCGACGCCGCTTTTTAACCATAGCTACCTCTGTTGTAGGCGGCGTGGGTGCGGTTGGAGCTGCTGTTCCTTTTATAGCGTCTTGGAACCCGAGTGAACGAGCTAAATCTGCAGGCGCGCCTGTAGAAGTAGATATCGCGAAACTTGAGCCAGGACAACTGATTCGTGTCGAGTGGCGAGGCAAGCCTGTTTGGGTTGTTTATCGTACCCCTACCATGCTGGAGCAAATGAAGTCTGTTGAAGACGAACTTCGTGATCCTGCTTCCGATGAACCACAACAACCAGAGTTTGCGAAGAACCATCACCGTTCTCTGCGCCCGGAAATCTTTGTTGCTGTTGGTATCTGTACCCACTTGGGCTGCTCACCTGGTTTCTTCCAAGGTAACTTCGGTGAGAAGGTTGAAGGTGTGGACGATGGCTTCTTCTGTGCTTGTCACGGTTCTAAATACGACATGGCGGGCCGTGTATTCCAAGGCGTACCTGCTCCATTGAACCTGGAAGTACCTCCTTATTATTTCATCGATGCCACCCCGATTTTGTTGGGTCTGGAAGAGGGAGCTGCATAATGTTTGGTAAAATTGTTGAGTGGATCGACGCTCGCATCCCTATGACGCGCGTTTGGAACATGCATATTGCACAGTATCCTGCGCCAAAAAACTTTAACTTCTGGTACTTCTTCGGCTCTTTGGCCATGTTGGTACTGGTAAACCAGATCCTGACAGGCATCTGGCTGACCATGAACTTCGTTCCTTCTGCCGAAGGTGCGTTTGCTTCTGTCGAATACATCATGCGTGATGTTGAATACGGCTGGTTGCTGCGTTACTTGCATTCGACCGGTGCGTCTGCCTTCTTTATCGTCGTGTATCTCCACATGTTCCGTGGCATGATCTACGGTTCATACCAAAAGCCGCGTGAACTGCTGTGGTTGTTTGGTATGTTCATCTTCCTGGCACTGATGGCCGAAGCTTTCATGGGTTACTTGCTACCCTGGGGGCAGATGTCCTATTGGGGTGCTCAGGTAATTATCTCCCTATTCAGCGCGATTCCCGTGATTGGTGATGATTTGACATTATGGATTCGTGGTGACTTCGTTATTTCTGATGCTACCCTGAACCGGTTCTTCGCATTGCATGTTATCGCTGTTCCTCTGATTCTGGTGATGCTGGTGGTTATGCACATTATTGCATTACACGAAGTGGGTTCTAACAATCCAGATGGTGTGGATATCAAGAAAAATAAGGATGAAAATGGCGTTCCTCTGGATGGCATTCCTTTCCACCCTTACTACACCGTGAAAGATATTGTTGGTGTGGTGGTGTTCCTCATGCTGTTTAGTGTGGTGGTTTTCTTTATGCCAGAAATGAACGGTTATTTTCTTGAATATGCTAACTTTGTTCCTGCTAATCCATTCCAGACTCCTGCTCATATAGCACCCGTCTGGTATTTCACACCATTCTACGCAATCCTGCGTGCGGTTCCCGATAAGCTGCTGGGTGTTATTGGTATGTTCGGTGCGATTATATTCCTGTTCCTGTTGCCCTGGATGGACCGTGGCAAGGTCCGCTCGATCCGTTATCGTTCAGGTGCTTTCAAGGTTTTACTGGTGATTTTTATTATTAGCTTTATCGGTCTGGGCTACCTGGGTGCATTACCAGCCACCGAAGGTCGTACCTGGTTTGCTCGTTTATTTACTTTAGGATATTTCGGATATTTCATTGGCCTGTGGTTTATCAGTAGAAATGAAAACACCAAGCCAGTTCCAGAGAGGGTTACATCATGAAGAAGTCTTTAATTCTTGTTGCAGGACTGTTGTTTCCTGTTCTAA
>JBNKEN010000064.1:0-8130 GCA_050288805.1 Pseudoalteromonas sp. | reverse complement strand
TTCGGCGATCAGGCCGCGCCGTCAATGCGCTTTCCCAAAATGGTCAGTGAATAAGGTTTACCGTCCATCTCGGCCACATTCGGCAATTCCCCCCACACGGAAAATTCAAAGCGCTTAAACAGCGCCAGGCTCGGCGTATTGTGGCTGAATATAAACGCCAGCAAGGTGTGAATGTGCAAACCTCTCGCATGCTGTTCGGCAAAAGCCAGTAAACTCCGGCCAAGGCCTTGTCCCCTTGCCTTTTCTGCCACGTAAATACTGATTTCAACGGTCCCCTGGTAAGCGGGTCGACCGTAAAACGACTTAAAACTGAGCCAGCCACATACCTCACCGTCAATTTCATAGACAAACAGGGGGCGCAGCTCGGTATGCCCGAAAAACCAGTCGCGTTTTTCATCGACACTCACGGTTTGCGTGTCTGCGGTGACCATGCGGCTCGGAATGGTTTCGTTATATATGGCCACAACGGCCGTTAAATCATCGGGTCTTGCTAAACGGATCATGGTTGCTCTCAAAGGCACTAACTTGCCAGCGATAGTACGGCAGTTAAACTCAGAAAAATACGCCACTGGTCGCAATTTATCGCCATTCATGCCCTACAAGGCGTCGAAAATCCGCTTTAACGGCGTTTTATTGCGCAAAAAAATTTTTATGTATTAGTATTAGAGTGGCAGGACGTGAGGGCTTTATATTGATTTTTATAAAAATTATCCCGCGCCAACTAAAAACACAGTGTTACGATAAATTAATGGGAGTGATTTATGACGGTTGCAAGCGCACGCCATATTCTGGTCGACAGCGAGGCCCTGTGCCTTGATCTAAAACGACAGATAGAAGAAGGCGCCGATTTTGCCGAGCTGGCTCGACAGCATTCCAGCTGTCCGTCGGGCCAGGAAGGCGGCGAACTGGGCGAGTTCGGTCCGGGCATGATGGTTCCGGAATTTGACCGCGTGGTATTTTCGGCCCCCCTCAATACGGTGCAAGGGCCTATCCAGACCCAGTTTGGCTATCACCTGCTTGAAGTCACCAGCAGGACGGAAAATTAAATCAAACCAAGCCGCATTCGCGGCTTTTCTCTTTTCTGTCGGCCTGCTAAGGTATGGCTCCTGTTAACCTTCAGAGATCCCACATGTTACTTTACGGCTCCCATTCTTCACCGTTTGTCCGCCGCCTGCGAATTTGGGCCCAGTTACACGCTATTCCGTTTGAATTCATCGCCATGGACATCATGTCCGATGAAGACAGAGATCGCCTCGCCGCATTAAACCCCGCGCGTAAGATCCCCGTGTTGATCGACGGCGACCAGAGTATTGCCGATTCCGGCGTGATTTTTCGCTACCTGCAACAAAAATTTCAGCAACCGGCCTTAGACTGGCACCAGGAAAACCTGCTGACATTGATCAACGCCTGTAACGACTCTCTGGTGGAACTCCTGCTCTGCCAACGTTCGGGGTTTGATACAACACAAGACAAGCTGTTTTTTAACCTGCAGCACAATCGCATCGCCACGACGCTTGGCGAACTTGAAAATCAGGCTACAGGCGGCGCCTTTGGTGAACTTGATTATGTCACTATTAGTCTATATTGCCTGTTGGATTGGGTCGCCTTCCGGGAACTGACCGACCTTACGCCCTATAAAACATTGAATGCCATTGCCGCTCGTTTGGCGGATAATCCGGCGATACAAAATACCGACCCGCGCGGTCATTAACTCAGGAAAACACGCATGAGCGACATCGAAATCGAATCAGAACTGGTTGGCTTTATCGCCTCGGTAAAAAAAAGCGACACCCTTTGGGGCCTTGGTGATAACGACGGCGGCTTTGTGGTTTGCGACTCAAACCACGTTGAGGGAAGCGAGGCCCTGCTGCTGTGGGACAGCCGTGAAAAAGCAGTCGCTCAGGCCAACGACGAATGGCAGGGCTATACCCCGGTTGCCATTCCCGTGGCCGAATTTCTCGAATTCTGGGTCGATGACCTGAGCGAAGACAAGGCGCTGGTCGGACTAAACTGGAACGACGAACAGGTCTGTGTTGAAATCGAGCCGCAAGGACTGGCACGCGCACTGGAAGACTAAGCAGCGGAAAAATTAGAGCTTTTGATGCCAAACAGTTAAACTGGCTGGCATCATCTGCTTTTGGAACCCGTCTGTGAGAACTCACCTCGGCCGCAGAGCCTTCAGCGCCATGGAACTGCACACCCTGTTCAGCGGCTATATCTATTCGGATCAGCGTCAACCGCGAGAACAACCCAAGGCCTGGCATTTCTGGCTTCCCCTCATCGCTTACTACACCGGCGCCTACAGCGACGAAATAGGCCAAATCCAGCTAGATGACCTGTGCCAAATTGATAATGTGACGTGCTTTCATTTTCATACCCACGGCAAACTCAAATCCCGCTTCATCCCGATACATCCCCATTTATACCAAGCCGGGCTGGACGACTTTTTAAGCACCCCAACCAGGCAAGGCACACAACGCCTCCTCCATGATCTCCCGGCTAAAAGCGGCCGCTACAGTGAGAAGGTGCGGATCTGGTTTTCAGGTGAAGGGGAACGCGCGGGTTATATGCAAAAATGCCAGCTCCCCACGGTAGACAGTGAAGGCCTGAAAACAGCCGTCAGCAGCCTGCGCCTCAACTTTGAGCAGCAGATCCGTATTGCCGCCTTGCAACACGGGGACAAAAGCGCCTTCAATTACCTGATGGGATTTCGCGACTACAAGGCCGATGCCCCACCGGACATTCAAACCCTGGCCGCGTTAACCGGTAGCCTGCGGGTTGTGAATCCGACACTCAGTTGGCAACGCTTTATCGAACGCCACTAAACACAGCTGAATTTACAAATTGTTACTTTCTCCGGGCAGGGAAAATAGCGAAACCTGATAAAGTAGCAAGCTAGCAAATGGTCCCTCACGGATCGTATCCGTATAACGTAATAAAAATAACAAACAATCAAGGAGATATAATGTTACTTCGCAGCCTAGTTGCCTGCAGCGTCGCCCTTGCCTGCTGCACGGCCAATGCCAATGAATACCAGATAGAAAAACTCGCCGCCCCCAGCTTCCAGCAGGTCAGCCTGACGCTCGATCCGAGCCAGGACAGATTCAGCGGCGAAACCCGAATCGAACTTGAAATACTCAAGGCAACACACGAAATCGAGCTGAGCGGCCGCGACTACGCGCTGCAGGCAGCCAAACTGGTTGGCCAGAAAGAATGCGACCTGGGTAACAAGATGCTCGAAACCGGCAAGGTACGACTGCGTTGTGACGAGCAGCTTTCCCCCGGTAAGTACACCCTTACAATGAAATTCGATGCACCGTTCAACCGTCAGAGCGTCGGCCTCTACAAAACCGTGGATCGAGGCCTGCCTTACCTGTTTACCCAGTTTGAAATGAGCGATGCGCGACGCGCCTTCCCGGTATTCGACGAGCCAAGCTACAAGATCCCGTTCCAGCTCACCATTACCGCCCCGGACGATCAAAAGGTTTACGCCAATACGCCGGAAATAAAAACCACCCGTACAGACGGCATGACAACCCACTTCTTCGACAAAACGCCGCCCATTCCATCGTACCTGGTGGCCATGGCCGTCGGCCCGTTTGAAGAAAAAGAAATCAAGGGCATGCCGATCCCCGGTCGCATCCTGACACCGCAGGGTAAAGTGGCGCTGGCGGAATATCAAGCCGCTGAAATGCCGGCCATTCTGGCCGCGCTCGAAGACTACTTCGGCATTCCCTACGTATACAAAAAACTCGATTCGGTCGGGGTGCCCGAATTCCCGTTCGGCGCCATGGAAAACGCCGGCCTTATCACCTATCGCGAAGACATTTTGCTGCTGGATCAGGCCACCGCAACGCGCGGCGTGAAACAGAGCAGCGTCTCTGTGGTCGCCCATGAGCTAGCACACCAGTGGTACGGCAACCTGGTAACCATGAAATGGTGGAATGATCTTTGGTTGAACGAGGCCTTCGCCAGCTGGATGGCCGCCAAGGTCACAAAAAAGCTGCATCCCGAGTTCGAATCTGCTCTTGACCTGCCGCAAAACCACGTGATGAGTATCGATGCGCGTCTCAGCACCAAGCCTATCCGTAAACCGATCAACAGCGAAGCGGACATCATGGACGGGCTGGGACTGGCCTACAGCAAGGGCAGCGCCGTGTTGTCGATGGTTGAAAACTGGATCGGTGAGGAAGCCTTCCAGCAAGGCATCCGCAACTATATGAAAAAGTTTGCCTACAAGAACGCAGAAGCCGCCGATCTCTGGCAAGCCCTCGGCGAAGCATCCGGGAAAGATGTGGCCGGCGTACTCAAGTCTTACATTGAACAGTCTTCATTCCCGCTGTTGTCGGTGTCCCAACAGGGCAACAAGCTGACCATCAAGCAACAGCGTTTCGTGAATGCCGGGGTTGAAGCCCCTGCGCAGCTTTGGAACGTACCGGTTTCAATCAAGTACGGTAAGGGCGATCGCATAGAAACCCATACCATCCTGCTTGATAAAGCCAGCACCACCATCACCCTTGATTTCACGCCGGACTGGATCTACCCGGATCAGGGCGCTTTGGGTTATTACCGCTGGTCAATGCCGCAAAAAGAATTCGACGCCCTGCTCGGCAATGCCCCCTCGAAGTTAAACGACCGAGAAAGACTCGCCCTGCTGTCCGCCACCGATGCGCTGCTGCACGCCGGTGTTATTTCTGCGCCGCAACTGATGCAGACCCTGCAAACCTTTGTCGCAGACAAACATCCGAAGGTAGCAACTCTGGCGCTGGAATACCTGGTAAACCAAAAAGAAACCTTCGAAACGGAAAAAAACCAGCACAACTGGCGCAGCTTTATCGCGAACGTTGTACGCCCGGCCACGGACAAATATGGCCTGACGGCACAACCGGGCGAAGCGGTGTCTGTCGCGCAGCTGCGCGCCGAACTGCTGGAACGGTTGGGTATCGATGCCGCAGACAAGGCGATAATCAAAAAAGCTAAACAGGAAGCGAAGCGCTACCTGGAAAGCCCTGAAAAGGTCGACCCTTACCTGGCGACGACCTATCTTAAGATTGCCGCCTACTACGGCGACAAGTCGCTGTTAGCGGCCTACCAGCAGGCGTTCAGCACGGCTACCAATCCGCAGATGCGCACTAAGCTGCTGTATGCCATGGGTTTCTTTGGCTCTGCCGAAATGCAGACCGAGGTAATGAACTACAGCCTGGGAGACACAGTCACCGCATCGGACATGCGCTACCTGCTGTGGGGATGGAGCTATGGCAAATCTCGCGCCAAGGTACTGCAAAACTGGGTGTTCGAAAACTACGGCGTTCTGGTGAAGAAATTGCCCCCGTTCGTGGTTCCGAGCCTCCCGACCTACACCAGCGGCAGCTGTGATGCGAGCGATCTGGCCAAGAGCGAAGCGTTTTATCAGGCTAAGCTCGCCGAGCAACCGGGCTTTAAACGCAGCCTCAGCAAGGTCAAGGAAAGCACCTCAGACTGCCTTAACCTGAAACAGCGCGAGCTGGCGAAGGTCGATAGCTACCTGAGCAAACTGTAATAAACAAAGGGGAAGCTATGCTTCCCCTTTCTATACGTACCTAGAGGTTGCGCTCACACACAAACGCCAGCTTGTGCTGCTTTGGCGCATAATTCAGGCGGGACACCTTAGTGGCGCAATACGCGCTGAGATCCAGCCATTGCTTGGGCTGCCCCTTCACCGATTGCCTGATTATCTGATTCCCCTTTGCGTATATCAGGGTCGCTTCGTCGTACCAGGCGAAATAGTCGACGTCATCCGGCAACTTCATCTCCTGCGTCAAGGCCTTGCTTTCCGGGCGGAAGCTCGCCAGCCAATGTTCCTCGCCGCGATATTCGCTGAACCAAAAACGTCCGCCTTCGAAACTCAAGGTGCGGCCGATGTTCCGGGCAATCTCAACCGGCTTACCACGATGCGGTCCGGTATATCCTAAGGTATGGGGTTCTCCCACGATAAACAGGATCAGATCGTCGTCAGCCCCCCAGGCATGATAGCCGACGGCGCCTAACTCTTCGAATAGGCGATTTGGCACATCGTTCGTTTTAAAGGGGTATCGCCAAAGTTTCTGGCTGCCGTCCGCTTCAACCACCACAGCAGATAACCCGCTGCCGTCCGGCATTGGGGTGGGCGAATACTCGCTCACGGGAGTATTACTGATATTGGTGAGATTTTTTGTTTTGAAATCGTAGTAAAAAATATCGGTTTGTGAGGTAGCGTCTTTTTTCACCTCTGCGGTGTAGTAAATTCCACGTTCGACTATCTTGGGTTGATTATTGTAGCCGGACTCCGCGCTGACGGCACTGACCTCACGAATGTTATCCTGTTCCAGTTGCGCCAGCATGACCTGGCTGGCCGGAGCCGCAGACGCCTGCCAGGTTAAGGTAAATAAACTTGTGGCAAGCAGAGAGAGTCGTTTCATATTCCATTTCCTTAAACCTTAATTACCCCATCTTACCCGGCGAACGGCTGTTTGCAAACGGCAACGCGTCATGCCGTCACGGAGGTGCGCTTGCATCCCGGTAGCGCTTAGGTATATAAAGGAAAGATATATAGCCTAGGTATAGACATGTCCGACAAACACCCGATAATCGCCATCACTGGTTCCTCAGGAGCAGGCACAACCACGTCCATGAACGCGATCCAGCATATATTTCGCACCCTGAACGTCAATGCCGCATTTATCGAGGGCGACAGCTTTCATCGCTATACCCGGCCGGAAATGGATAAAAAGGTGCGCGAAGCCCAACAGGAAGGAAAGCACATCAGCTACTTTGGCCGAGAAGCCAACGACTTCGGCGCATTGGAAGAACTGTTTTCCAACTACGGCGCCACGGGCACGGGCAAAACCCGTCGTTACCTGCATACCTTCGACGAAGCGGTCCCCTACAACCAACTGCCGGGCACCTTTACGCCCTGGCAGGAGATTGAAGGTAATACCGATTTGCTGTTCTACGAAGGACTTCACGGCGGGGTTTCGGATGAAGAACACGACGTCGCGAAACATGTCGACCTGCTGATCGGCATGGTGCCTATCATCAACCTGGAATGGATCCAAAAGCTGATCCGCGATACCTCAGAGCGGGGCCATTCGCGTGAGGCGGTAATGGGTTCTATCGTGCGTAGTATGGACGACTACATCAACCATATCACCCCGCAGTTTTCCCGCACCCACATCAACTTCCAGCGCGTCCCCACGGTAGATACATCCAACCCCTTCAGCGCAAAAGACATCCCCTCGCTGGATGAAAGCTTTGTGGTGATCCGTTTTCGCGGCATCGACGATGTGGATTTCCCCTACTACCTGCAGATGATCGACGGCAGCTTTATGTCGCGGATGAATACCCTGGTGGTGCCCGGCGGCAAGATGGGACTGGCTATGGAGCTGGTGCTGACACCGCTGATCCGGGATCTGCTGACAAAAAAAAGGGCGCTCGAAAATATGGCGCCCGTTGACTTACCTATCTGAAGCGGAGTTTATGCTTCCGGCAGGTTACGTCCGTAGAAAATTTCTTGGATTTCGCGCGTCAGTTTAGAGCGAATATCCTCTTCTTCTTCAGCCGTCAGGTCGTCGGTCGTGATACCGAACAGGTAAGCGTTCAGATCGGTTTCCTTCAACATCATCTTAGTGTGGAACAGGTTTTCCTGATACACGTTCACGTCCATCATCTGATACGCTTCTTTGGTATCTTCGGTCATGAAGTTCTGGATAGAGTTGATACCGTGGTCGATATAATGCTTCACACCGTTGATGTCGCGGGTAAAACCACGTACACGATAGTCTATCGTCACCACGTCCGATTCCAGCGAGTGGATCAGGAAATTCAACGCCTTAAGCGGAGAGATCACGCCACAGGTCGACACCTCGATATCGGCACGGAAGGTACAGATACCGTCGTGAGGGTGAGACTCAGGGTATGTATGAACGCAGATATGGCTCTTGTCCAGGTGAGCAACAACCGACTCGGGCAGCGGACCCGGCGTTTCGTCGTCGTTCAGCTTATGGGTGTCGTGTACCGGCTCTTCCGAGATCAGTATGGTGACGCTGGCCCCCTGAGGATCATAATCCTGACGTGCAACATTCAGAATGTTTGCACCTATAATATCGACAACCT
>JBNKEN010000063.1:0-3657 GCA_050288805.1 Pseudoalteromonas sp. | reverse complement strand
CGCGCCGAGGATAAGCAGGCCCCGGTTGAACGGGTCGGCCAGCATTTCGGGGGTGGCGCCGTTTTTGACGTTCTGCCCGGACTCGCCGACGTGCACGCTCGAACGGCTAACCGAAAAGGCGAACTTGTTCGCTACCCGATGCGTTTCTTCGAGCGCGGTAAAGAGCGGCGTCACGTCATGCTCAGGGTATTGCCATAAAAAGGATTTGAACGACCTAAGATCGCTGAATTCGGGCGGCACAGGGGCATCTTTGGCCTCGTCGCCTATTTTAAACGGCCAGGGGTAACTTAACGGCGGGTTGGCGCTTGATTTGGCAAAATAGGATTCGAGATTAAAGCTCTTGTCGAGGTGATGATAGGCCATCCCCATGATGCCGTCGGCGCCCGCAAACATATGGGCGGTCTGGTCTTCCACCACCGCCAGGGGGGCGGCGTCCAACACACAGGTATCGTTCTCGTCGAACTGCACCCGGCTATGAACCAACGCACCGGCCCAGCCGCCGATGCCGTAATTGACCTCCTGCACCGCCGGGGTGGGCGTTAGCGTACTGTCCAGCTCGGGGCGGTATGAGCGGGTATCCACCGCCAGCGTGCTGCTGCCGGTGTCGACCACCAGGTTGACGGCGGTTTTTTCGCTGCCGAGGTAGAGACGGGCGGTATAGTCTCCCATGGCGTAAACGTTGCTGAGCGGTATTTTTATTATTTTCATGGCGATGGCCTGAGCGTATGGGCGGCTCTTGTTGTTATCGGCGGCAAAGTCATACGCCGAACGGGCGTGGTTACCAGCCCTTTTTCTTAAGGGGGATACTTTACCTCTTTATGCGCGAGTATGTAAGGGGCATGTTAACCGGAGCGGGTAATTATCTCGCTTAGTTAACCATCGTCCCGGTCGCTTGACGGATTTTGCTGCTGCGCTTCTTTATATTCGCGAAATCCGAGTCCGGTCCAGCGCTTAAACGCCTTAGCGAACGCGCTTTCGTCGGCATAGCCGAAATAATCGGCAAGATTGCCCTGACTGCTGCCGCCCTCGCGGATCAGTTCCAATGCGCGGCGTTTCTTGATCTCATCCGATAAGGTTTTGAAACCGCTGCCGACCTCGCTCAGTTTACGGGTCAGGTGGCGTTCGCTCATCGCCAGACTCGCCGCCACCTGGCCCCGACTCAGCCACGGCTGGCGCGACAGCAATACGCTGACCTGTTCGACGATCCCTTTGGGTTTGAGCTGCGCCAGTTGCTGTTTGGCCAGCATCTGCATCTGCGCCTGCAGCGCGGGGCTTACCTCCCGCTGCTTGCTGTGCCAGTCTTCGTCGCTGAACAGCAGATAATAGGCGGGACTGTCGAAATTCAGCCGGGCCCGGCCGAACACCTTGCGATAGGCACTTTCAGAGACCTTGCGGGCATGGCCGAAGCCCACCGCCACCGGCTCCATGGATTTTCCTGCCACCCAGCCTGCGCCGGTGGCGACGCAGGCCAAAATCGCCTCCATCCGCAACGCGCAGGCGCGGGTGAAATCCGGGTGATAGGTCAGGCGCCAGCCCTCGGGAGTATGGGATTTACTGAACTGGCCCCCTTCGCCGATCAGCGGCGAGTAGCCGATCAGGCTGTCGACCGCGGCCCCGAGCGACGGACTGCTTAACAGCAAAAATCCCAGGGTGTCGAAACTTTGCGGATTAAAGGCAAGGCCGATTTTCAGCCCCAGCTCGGCATCGCCGTGGGCCTCGAGCGCCTGCCAAAGGGCTTCCTGCAGCGCCATCGGCAAACGTTGTTCGTTACCGTAACGGTTGATTTGCTCGGCAAGCAACGGGTCCATGGACACCCCGAGTTGGTCGAGGTAGCGCATGATGGCCTTGCTGAAGCTCGGCATAACGCTGCGTTCCATGGGGACTCCTTATAAATACTGCGACTGTGTACCCAGCATACGCGAACTCTTGGCTTATGTCTCGTTTTAACTAGTTTTTGTCCCAACTCTGCTATTTGCGTCCGTTAAAAATTGGTTAATCTGGTTTGACCAATTTGAAGGAGTACCCTATGCATCCGTATGTCGTGATAGGTGCCGGCCCCATGGGTCTTTGCACCGTACGCCGCTTAAAAGAACAAGATATTCCCGTGGTCGGCCTTGAGGCCCACGACAACGTCGGCGGCCTGTGGGACATAGACAGCCCTACCAGTACCATGTACGAATCGGCGCACCTGATCTCGTCGAAACGCATGACGGAGTTCGCCGAATTCCCGATGCGCGACGACGTGGCAACCTACCCGCGCCACGATCAGATGAGACAGTATTTCCGCGACTACGCCGAGCACTTCAAACTGTACGACGACTACCGCTTTAATGCCCGGGTTGAGGAAGTCACCCCGGCGGGCGAGCAGTGGAAGGTGGTTTACACACAGAACGGCGAGCGCCATGAACTCATCGCAAGCGGCATTTTGCTGGCGAACGGCACCCTGCACCATCCCAACCGTCCCAACTTCAAGGGGCAGTTCGGCGGCGAGCAGATCCACAGCTGTGATTATCGCAGCGCCGACGTGTTTGCCGACAAACGCGTGCTGATCGTCGGTTGCGGCAACAGCGGCTGCGATATCGCCGTGGATGCGGTGCACCGCGCCAAATCCGTCGACATGGTGGTGCGCCGCGGTTATTACTTCCTGCCGAAGTTTGTTGCAGGACGCCCTACCGACACCCTCGGCGGCAAGGTGCGCCTGCCGAACCGTCTTAAACAGCTGGTCGACGGCACCCTGGTCAGGCTGATCTCGGGCAAACCCAGCGCCTTTGGCCTGCCGGACCCGGATTACAAAATTTACGAATCGCACCCGGTGATCAACTCCATGTTCCTGCACCATATCGGCCACGGCGATATCAAGGTGCGCCCGGGCATCGATGAACTGACTGCAAGCGGCGTGCGTTTTTCCGACGGCAGCGAAGCCGAATACGATCTGATTTTGGAGGCCACCGGCTACAAACTGCATTACCCGTTTATCGCCAAGGAGCACCTCAACTGGCACGGCGATGCGCCGCGTTTGTATCTCAACGTGTTCAACCCCGAGCACCCCAACCTGTTCGTCATGGGCATGGTCGAAGCGGCCGGTCTCGGCTGGCAGGGACGCGACGATCAGGCCGCCCTGGTGGCGCGGGTGATCCGCCAGCAGATCGACAACCCCAAGGCCGCCGCCGCATTCCACGACAAGGTCAAGGCCCGCGCCGGGCTGCGTATCGACGGCGGGATCAACTACCTCGAACTCGAACGCATGGCCTATTATGTGCACAAGGCGGATTACCTGGCCGCCATCGAAGGCGAAATGCGCCAACTGGCGCCGGGAGTTTAAATGTCGAACGCCTCCCTGCTCGTGCTTAATTTCATACTGGCGCTGATGATGTTCGGCATCGCGCTCAGTTTGAAACCCGAGGATTTCAAGGCCGTGCTGAGACGCCCCAAGGGTCCCCTGGTGGGACTCGGCGCCCAGTTTATTTTGCTGCCGGGCCTCACCTGCCTGTTGACAACCCTGGTGCCGCTCCCACCGGAAGTGGCGCTCGGGCTTATCCTGGTCGCCTGCTGCCCCGGCGGCAGCTTTTCCAATATCGTCACCTACCTGGCCCGCGGCAACACCGCCATGTCGGTCAGCATGACCGGGGTCGCCAGCCTGTTGGCGGCGTTTTTCAC
>JBNKEN010000062.1:0-12965 GCA_050288805.1 Pseudoalteromonas sp. | reverse complement strand
CTTGACGCGGTTCAGGAAGTCGGGGCGGAAGCGCTCGATGTGCGCCTTCGCTTCTTCAAATACCTTGGCCTTGTCGATCAGGATTTCACCGATATCACGGCGCAGGTAATCACGAATGGCGCGGAAGATGACGTTACTTTCCTGGTGGATCAGGAAAGGCGCCTTGCCGCTGTCGGCCGCTTCTTTTCTTGCCTCCCAATGGACCAGCAGGGCACGCAGGTCGTACTCCAGTTCCTCGTATGATTTACCGACACCGGCGGTGCGCACGATAAGCCCCATGCCCTTAGGCAGGTCAAGACGGCTCAAGGCCTCTTTCAGATCGACGCGCTCATCCCCTTCGATACGGCGTGAAATACCGCCGGCTCTCGGGTTGTTCGGCATCAATACAAGATAACTGCCGGCAACGCTGATAAAGGTGGTCAGAGCCGCGCCTTTTTGTCCGCGCTCTTCTTTGTCCACCTGAACGATGACTTCCTGACCTTCTCTGATCACGTCCTTAATGTTAGGGCGGCCGTTAAAGGTATAACCGGAAGGAAAGTAGGTGCGGGCAATTTCTTTGAGGGGAAGGAAACCGTGACGCTCGGCGCCATAATCAACAAAAGCAGCTTCCAGGGAGGGTTCGATTCGCGTGATTTTACCTTTGTAAATATTCGCTTTTTTTTGTTCATGGCCGGGGCTTTCGATATCAAGATCGTACAGGCGCTGGCCGTCAACCAGTGCAACGCGCATTTCTTCTTGCTGCGTCGCATTGATCAGCATACGTTTCATATTGTTACTCTACTAAAAATTACTGCGACTACGGCCGGGTAGTCGTGCGTGGGTTAAGCCGGGCCTCTTTTATTATTGTGCAGTCTCACGACTGGAGAATGTGATGGAGGCGCTCGATAATTTCACTGTGCTTAACCTGGCGCAGAATCCGACCGGAGCGAGTCGTTATATTTACTTTTTTACTTTAGGGTGGTGCTCAAACTTGTTCTGACGACATATTACGCGCATCGCCCCAGTTTGACATCACGTGGCTTCCGGCTGGCGTATAAAAGCTTTGGAAAACTTAGCTTGAATCTGTATGATCGCTAGCCCGGAATGTGTAACACAACCCAAGTAGTGCAAAAAAGCACCTTTGTTTTTCGCAAATTGATATTTGCGCCGCCGATTATCCCATTAATCTTGGCGGGTTCGCAACTAAATTATTACTCAAATCAGTGATTAGGCAATGTCAGAAAAAGTTGGCTCACAAGTCATTTTTGAAACGATTTCCGAAGACCATCACGGCCAGCGGATCGACAATTATTTGGTAACCCGATTGAAGGGAGTACCTAAGAGCGCCATCTACCGGATCCTGCGCAAGGGCGAGGTGCGGGTCAATAAAAAGCGTGTTAAGCCGGTATATAAATTACAAGACGGTGATTTACTGCGTATTCCCCCCATCAAGGTCGCAGAGCGCGAAGAGTTTGTGCCGCAGAATCTTGACCGTATCGCCAGGCTTGAAGACGCCATCTTATATGAAGACAAGTACCTGATAGTGATCAACAAACCCGCCGGCATGGCGGTTCACGGCGGCAGTGGTCTGAGCTACGGTCTTATTGAGGCGCTGCGCAGTATTCGTCCCGACGAGCGTAGTCTTGAATTGGTGCACCGGCTTGACCGCGACACCTCGGGGTGTCTGTTGATTTCCAAGCGTCGCTCGATTTTACGCGGGCTCCATGATCAACTGCGCGAAAAGACCATGGAAAAAAATTATTGGGCGCTGGTCAGCGGCAGCTGGTCGGCTAAACACAAGAATGTCACCGAACCACTGCGTAAAAACACCTTGCAGTCGGGTGAACGGGTGGTGCGTGTTGACGCCGAAGAGGGTAAACCGTCCCACACCCGTTTTCGTGTACTTGAGCGTTTCGAGGGTTGCACCTTGGTGCAGGCTTCACCTGTGACGGGACGTACCCATCAAATTCGGGTGCACAGCCAATGTAAGGGTCATCCCATCGCCTGTGACGACAAATACGGCGACGCCGAGTTCGATGCGCAGATAAAGAAAACCGGTTTGAATCGTTTATTTCTTCACGCTCATGATCTGACCTTTGTTCATCCTAAAACAGAGACCAGGGTGCGCGTTGAAGCGCCCCTCGATGCGGTGTTATTAGCAACCTTGAGCAAGCTAAGGGAAACAGCGTGAACTTCCGTTTGGTGATCTTCGATTGGGACGGCACCTTGATGGATTCGGTGGCTAAAATCGTCAATTGCGTCAGGTTGTCTGCGAAAAACGCGGGCGTACCTGTACCTGAGGATGACCAAAGTATCAAAAACATCATAGGACTCAGCCTCGATGCGGCCATTCAACAGCTTTTCCCTTTGCATGCCGCGGCTCACCCGGCACTTGTAGAAGGCTATAAAACGGCCTATCGTCTTTGGGATAAAACACCGACGCCGCTTTTTTACGAGGTCGAGACAACGCTTCAGGAACTGAAGGCGCGCGGACATACCCTGGCGGTTGCAACCGGTAAGGGACGCGAAGGGTTAGACAGGTTGCTGGCCGAAACCGGACTCGGTCCGTACTTTTGCCACACACGGACTGCCTGTGAAGCTAAGTCTAAGCCTCACCCGGACATGCTGCATCAGTTGCTGAAAGCAACCGAGATTCCTGTGCACGAGGCGGTCATGATAGGGGACACCCATACCGACATGAAAATGGCGCAAGCGGCGGGGATGGCCGCCGTCGGGGTTACCTTCGGTGTCCACGATGAAGGTGTATTAAAGGCGCACAATCCCATCGCAACGGTGGACCGTTTTGCCGACCTGTTATCCTTGCTGTAACGCCAATACGTCAACGCCGAAGGATTCAAGCAGGCGGGTCAGCTTGATCACGGGTAAACCTATCAGGGCATTGGGATCGTCGCCCTGGAGTTTTTCAAACAGGCAAATACCGAGCCCTTCACTTTTGAAGCTGCCGGCGCATTGATACGGCTGCTCGGCATCGAGGTAGGCGTTTATCTGCTGCTCTGTTAATTGTCGGAAGTACACATCAAAGGGTTCCACCAGGCATGCGGTTTGACCGCTTTCTATATTCATCACCGCCAGCGACGTTAAAAAACGGACATGATCACCGCTGAAACGCGAGAGTTGTTTAACGGCGTTTTCTTTTGTATGGGGCTTACCCAGTATCTCACCGTTATGAACCGCAACCTGATCGGAGGCAATTACCAGCCCCTTTGTTCGCAGTTTCGCGACGGCTTGTGCTTTTTGCAGGGCAAGCCGCTCAACCAGGGCCGAAGGCGTTTCGCCGGGGAGGGGGGATTCGTCGATATCCGGTGATAGCGATTCGAAAGGCAGATTAAATTTTTGCAATAATTGCTGCCGAAACGGCGAGCTTGAGGCTAATATAAGAGGGATTTTCATGGCTCTATGAGATCGGGTAGTAAAATTTGCCACAGGATAGGGCGCAATAAGGCGAAAAACAAAGGAAAGTTTGAATTTTATTTTGACTAAAACAGTAACTATCTATATGATGCAGCCCCTATGCAAAAGGTGAAGATTCCCATCACCCTTGATCCCGGCAGGGCATCGCAACGTCGACTAAGTTATGACGGTGTTGTGAAGCTTGAAGAACTTTCTCGTTTGAAGCAAGTTGTGCTGGACTCCAGTGGTGAAGTAGAGGTAATAGTTCATTGCAAACTTGATGAACAAGGACTCGTGGTGATCAATGGTACATTGAAAACCCATGTGACTGTAGTTTGCCAGCGTTGTAATGAAGAATTAGGGTTGGATTTGGTGCAAGATTTTGCATATACGCCTGTAGGCATAAATGCGGAATCGGATCATCTTCCCGAATATTACGATGTAGTGGAGTTGGATGAGAACGGTGAAATCAACCTTCGTCAGCTTATTGAAGACGAGTTGATACTAGCGGTTCCCTTAGTCCCAATGCATGACGTGGCATCTTGTCGCTTTTCGGAAAAACCGGCCAGTTTCGGTGAAATCGAATCGGTAGATGACAAACCAAATCCATTTGATATTTTGAAACAACTTAAGAAAGACTCTTAGGAGAAGGCTAATGGCGGTACAACAAAATCGTAAGTCTCGTGCTAAGCGTGGCATGCGTCGTGCACACGACTCACTGACTGGTCCAGCTCTGACCGTAGATCAAGTTTCTGGTGAAACTCATCGTCGTCACCACGTAACTGCAGACGGTTACTACAAAGGCGTTAAAGTAGTTTCTAAATAAGAGATTGCTTTATGCTGACCAATCTAACCATAGCGTTAGATATGATGGGGGGCGATTACGGCCCCCGTTCATCTATTCCCGCCGCGGTCGAGGCGGTTAACACCCACGACAATCTCACCCTTATTCTTTGTGGTAACGAACAAGTTATCCAGCAAGAGCTTAATAAACTCGATTCTTTAGCGCATCCAAGACTTATTATCCGGCATTGCAGCCAGGTCGTTTGTAACAGCGACGATCCCGCCAACGCGCTGAGAAACAAAAAAGACTCTTCCATGCGCATCGCCCTTGAACTGGTCAAGGACGGCAAGGCGCAGGCCTGTGTCAGCTCGGGCAATACCGGCGCGTTATTCGCCATCGCTCATTATGTATTGAAGATGTTGCCCGGCATCAAGCGACCGGCGCTTATTTCATCCGTCCCCACGCAGACCAAAAATCCCGTATATTTGCTTGATCTGGGCGCGAACGTGCATTGCGATGCGCAAACCCTGTTTCAGTTCGGGATCATGGGCAGTGTGGTGGCGCGAGAAGCCCAAGATATCGAAAAGCCCAAGGTCAGCCTGCTCAACATTGGGTCAGAAGAGATCAAGGGGCACGAAGGTATCAAGGAAGCGGCGCAATTGATGCAAAAAAGCCCCTTCATCAATTACACCGGGTACAGTGAGGGCAGTGATATCTTCAGCGGCAAGTCCGATGTGATCGTCTGTGAAGGCTTTGTTGGTAATGTCGCGCTTAAAACCTGCGAAGGGATCGCAAAACTTATCATGCACAAGTTAACCAAGGCGCTGAAAGAACATTTGTTTTATAAGGTTGCGGCATTTATGCTGCTGCCCGTAATAAAAAAGATATATCGTAGGGTGAACCCCGACCAGTATAACGGCGCAAGTCTGGTAGGATTGCGCGGTATTGTGGTAAAAAGTCACGGTAATGCGACCAACAGCGCGTTTCTTGCAGCAATTAATGAGGCTGTACGCGAAGTCGAGCGCCAATTACCAGAAAAGATAAACGCCGCGTTTGAACAAGTGCTAAAGGAGCAGAGCCAGGATCCCGCACCGAAAAAGGTCGAAGGAACAAAGGCCTGACCCGTTAAGTCTGTCCGAACGTGCTAAATAACAAAGGCTACACGCCAATCATTTAGTGTCATTCCGGGCCGCTGCAAGGCGGTCCGCAAAATTGAATAGAGCAGATTATGTCACAAAAAATCGCACTTCTTTTTCCCGGTCAGGGATCGCAGTTCGTCGGTATGCTGAGCGAACTGTTACGCGAATCAAACATCGTCAAAGAGACGTTCGCCGAAGCATCGGAAGCCTTGGGTTACGACCTGACCGATTTGGTCTTGAACGGACCGGAAGAAGCGCTCAATCAAACTCATCGTACTCAGCCGGCCCTGTTAACCTCAAGCGTTGCGATTTTTCGCCATTGGCGTGCAGCAAATCCGGATACGGATGTTGCGATGGCCGGCCATAGTCTGGGTGAATATTCTGCGCTGGTGTGCGCCGGCGTATTGAGCCTGAGTGAGGCGGTTAAACTGGTTGAAAAACGTGGTTTATACATGCAGGAAGCCGTACCCGCAGGGACTGGTTCAATGGCTGCCATCATTGGCTTGGGTGATGACGAAATTAAAGCCGCTTGTGAGGCGTCGGCACAAGGCGAGGTGGTTTCGCCTGTGAACTACAACTCACCGGGTCAGGTTGTGATCGCCGGCCATAAGGCCGCGGTAGACCGTGCATCGGAAGCCTGTAAGGAAGCCGGTGCAAAACGTGCGCTGCCGCTTTCTGTCAGCGTACCTTCACACTGCGAGCTGATGAAACCGGCTGCTGAAAAGCTGGCTGCCGATCTTGAAGCATTGGCATTTAATGCGCCCGAGGTGGATGTTATCAACAACGTCGACGTGGCCGTTTGCCATAATGCGGCCGAGATCAAAGATGCCTTGGTGCGTCAACTGTACAGCCCGGTACGTTGGACCGAAACGGTGCAAAAACTGGCGGCTGACGGCATCACAACAACCTATGAATTTGGTCCAGGCAAGGTCTTGTCTGGCCTTGCAAAACGCATTGAAAAGTCTGTATCTTGCGTGTCGGTAAGCGATCTGGCTACGCTCGAAGCGGCTAAATAAAAAAGAGATAGGATCCATGAGCAATTTATTTTCATTAGAAGGCAAAGTTGTACTGGTAACCGGCGCAAGCCGCGGTATCGGTAAGGCTATCGCAGAAACCCTGGTTAGCCTCGGCGCCAAGGTGGCCGGTACGGCGACCAGTGAATCAGGCGCAGCGAAGATCAGCGACTATCTGGCCACAAACGGAAAGGGCTATTGCCTGAACGTGACAGAAGCCGAATCAATTGAAGCGGTTCTTGCCGCTATCAAGGCCGATTTGGGCGATGTCGATGTGCTGGTAAATAACGCGGGTATTACCCGCGATAATCTGCTGATGCGCATGAAAGACAGCGAATGGGACGATATCATCGATACCAACCTGTCTTCCATCTACCGCCTTTCTAAGGCCGTACTGCGTCCTATGATGAAGAAGAAAAATGGTCGCATTATCAATATCGGTTCTGTGGTTGGTACCATGGGTAACGCCGGTCAGGCGAACTATGCGGCGGCGAAGGCCGGCGTTATCGGTTTCAGCAAATCGCTGGCCCGCGAGGTGGCGTCACGCGGCATCACGGTGAATGTGGTTGCCCCGGGCTTTATCCAGACCGACATGACCGACGAGCTGACCGATGAGCAAAAAGCAGCGACCCTGGCCAATGTACCTGCCGGTCGTTTGGGCCAGCCTGAAGAAATTGCCGCAGCCGTTGCGTATCTTGCTTCGGATGCCGCTGCTTACGTATCGGGTGAAACCCTGCACGTAAACGGCGCCATGTATATGGTTTAAGGGGCCGAATAAAAGCCCCTTAAATGGTGACAAAAAAGATTGAATTTTTTGTGATCTTGCCTTAAACATACTTGAATTCGCTGTGAAAATAGGCGATAAAAGAGTAACTGAATGGTGAACAGGTTTGACCAGCTAAAAAAGTCTGGCCAAGTTCTTGAATCAGACAGATATGCGCCGTAAACTACGCCGCAATCTGAAAAATAACGCTATGGCGTTTAAATAAAGGAAAGAAGAATGAGCGATATCCAAGAACGCGTAAAGAAAATTATCATTGAACAACTAGGTGTTAAAGAAGAAGAAGTAAAATCAGAAGCTTCTTTCGTTGATGACCTGGGTGCCGATTCTCTGGACACAGTTGAGCTGGTAATGGCTCTGGAAGAAGAGTTCGACACTGAGATCCCTGACGAAGAAGCAGAAAAGATCACCACAGTTCAAGCTGCTATCGATTACGTTACAGCACACGCTGAGTAATCATCTCTCTATAAGGGCAGCATTCGCTGCCCTTAGTCTATCTGGACCCCCCGTCTTACAATCCCTTTTTGGAGGAAACCGTGGCTAAACGTCGAGTCGTAGTGACAGGCTTAGGTATGCTAACGCCGCTTGGGAATGACGTAGCGTCGACCTGGCAAGGATTACTGGAAGGCCAAAGTGGCATAGATTTCATCACACATTTCGATACCTCAGACTATGGCACTAAATTCGCCGGTTTGATTAAGGATTTCGATGCTTCTTTGTATATGGCGCCAAAAGAAACCAAAAAAATGGACTTGTTCATCCAATACGGCGTAGCCGCGGGTGTACAGGCGCTGAAGGATTCGGGTCTGGAAATTACCGATGAAAACGCGCACCGTGTCGGTGTGGCGGTCGGTTCCGGTATAGGCGGTTTAACGCTTATCGAAGAAAACCATGTCAAATTATTAAACAGCGGCCCGCGTAAGTTGTCGCCGTTTTATGTGCCTTCGACCATTATCAACATGATCTCCGGCCATTTGTCCATTATGCACGGACTGCGCGGACCGAATATTTCTATCGTAACGGCGTGTACCACCGGCCTTCATAATATCGGCCATGCGGCGCGCATGATAGCGTACGGCGATGCCGACGCCATGGTGGCAGGCGGTGCTGAAAAAGCCTCTACGCCTATCGGTATGGGCGGGTTTAACGCCGCTCGTGCGCTGTCGACCCGTAATGACGATCCCAAAGCGGCATCACGCCCCTGGGACAAGGACCGCGACGGCTTCGTGCTGGCCGACGGTGCGGGTGTGATCGTGCTGGAAGAATACGAACATGCCAAGGCCCGTGGTGCCAAGATCTACGCCGAGCTGGTTGGTTTCGGTATGAGTGGCGATGCCTATCACATGACGTCGCCGCCGGAAGACGGCGCCGGTGCAGCCCTGGCGATGGAAAATGCCCTTAACGATGCGCAGGTTAACGCCGCCGACGTAGGCTATATCAATGCCCACGGTACGTCGACGCACGCCGGTGACAAGGCCGAAACTTCGGCGGTTAAGTCGGTGTTTGGCTATGCTGCTAAAGACGTGATGGTCAGCTCAAGCAAATCCATGATGGGGCATTTGCTGGGGGCGGCGGGTTCGGTCGAATCCATCATTACGATCCTGTCGCTGCAGGAACAGAAGGTTACCCCTACCATCAACCTGGATAACCCGGATGAAGGTTGCGATCTGGACTATGTACCGCACCATGCCCGTGATGCAAAACTGGAGTACGCCCTGTGTAACTCGTTCGGTTTTGGCGGCACCAACGGCTCGCTGCTGTTCAAAAAGGTGTAACTTCCCCCCCTAAATGGTTTAGGATAAAGCCTGGTGTAAGCCGGGCTTTTTTATTTCTATGGAATGCAAAACGATTATTAACGGGCAGGTTTCCGAGGTCGTCGATGTCAATGACAGAGGGCTTAATTACGGCGACGGCTTTTTTACCACCGCCAAGGTGGTCGACGGTGAGGTCCGGTTGTGGCCCTATCATTTGGCCCGACTGGAGGAATGCCGTTTACGCCTCGGCTTTTCTGCGCTTGAATTCGAGGTGCTTGAGCGGCAAGTCCGCGAACTGGTACAGGACGTCAAAAGCGCGGTGTTGAAAATCATCATAACCCGGGGTAACGGGGGGCGCGGTTATGCGCCGCCAGCCGATGAGGTTCCGCTTATCGTTTGTCGTTTACTGCCGTTTCCGGCCGATTACCATACATTGACTGACAGGGGGGTGAGCCTGGGCGTGGCAAAAATGAGGTTGGCGCAACAACCACTTTTGGCTGGCCTGAAGACCCTGAATCGTCTTGAACAGGTGTTGCTGAAGCAGGAGGCGCAGCGCAGCGATTACGATGATCTCGTGGTGCTCGACAGTGCCCTTGAAGTGATCGAAACCTCCTCGGCGAATCTCGTCGGCTATAAGCAAGGTCACTGGTTTACCCCCAGGCTCGACAATGCCGGGGTAGAAGGCGTCTGTCTGCGGGCGCTTTGCGATAAGTTGGATATACATATTCAAACTCTGAGCCTGGCCCAGTTACTCGAGATGGAGCAAATTTATTGCTGTAACAGCCTGATGGGCGTCGTGCCTGTGATTCGCCTTAATCACAGGCATTACAGCCTTGACGTGGCGCAGAGTCTGGCCGAGGAAGTGGGGCTTTATCTGTGAAAAAAGTGGTTTTGTCCGTCTTTATTCTTGCCGTTATGAGTAGCTTGTTTGGCTATATACAGCTCAACAATGCGCTCAGCCAGCCTTTACAAGTTGACGAGCCCTTGTTGTATGAGGTGAAGCCCGGCACCGGCTTTAATCAACTATGTAGGGCGTGGCAGAAAAACGGCTGGTTAACTGATTGCTGGAAGTATCGATTGTTAGCCAAGCTTGATCCGGCCCTGACGGATCTGCGCAGCGGCGTCTATCGGCTCGCCGATACGTCAGTCATTGACGCGATCCGTATGATAAATCGCGGTGAAGAGCATAGTTTTAGTTTTACCATTATCGAGGGCGAACGGCTGACCCAGGTGCTTGATAAGCTAGCCGATGCAAAGTACCTGAAAAATACCGATATCGACGTCAAAGCGTTGGCGAACGAGGTGGGGGAAACAGAGCTTGAAGGGCGCCTGTTTCCGGATACCTATCATTACTATGCGTATAGTAATGCGGCAGAGATTATCGGGCGGGCGCTGGAAAAAATGAACGAAACGCTTGATGAACTTTGGAATACACGAAATGCCTCGGTACCGCTTAAATCACCCTACGAAGCGCTGATCCTGGCTTCCATTATCGAAAAGGAAACCGGCAAGGCGGCGGAGAGGCCGATGATAGCATCGGTATTTGTAAATCGCTTAAATCGTAATATGCGTCTGCAAACCGACCCGACCGTCATATACGGCCTAGGGGATTCCTTTGACGGTGATTTAAAACGCCGTGACCTGCAACGTTATACACCCTATAATACCTATAAAATTAACGGCTTGCCGCCAACGCCTATCGCTATGCCGTCACGCGCATCGATTCAGGCGGCGCTTAATCCGGTGGCGTCAGATTTCTATTATTTTGTTGGCCGGGGAGACGGCAGTCACCAGTTTTCCAAGACTCTGGCAGAACATAATCTGGCCGTGAAGAAGTATCAGTTAAAGGCCCATAATGACAGCTAAATTTATTGTTATCGAAGGATTGGAGGGGGCTGGAAAGTCCACCGCTATCGCCCTGTGTCAGGCATACCTTGAAGAACACGGTATCGATTTTGTGAATACCCGGGAGCCGGGAGGCACTCCGGTGGCCGAATCCCTGAGAGAGATAGTGAAAAGCGACCATGACGAAAAGGTGGCCGGTGAGACCGAGCTGTTGCTGATGTATGCGGCTCGCGCCCAACTGGTGACTAACGTGATCAGGCCTGCGTTGGCGCACGGGCGCTGGGTGCTCGGTGATCGCCATGACCTTTCATCTCAGGCATACCAGGGCGGTGGCCGCGGTATCGAGCAGGACGTTTTAAACACCTTGAGTAATCTGGTGCTGAAGGGATTGAAGCCCGATCTCACGCTTTATCTCGATATCGATCCCGAAATCGGGCTGGCGCGCGCCGGCAGCCGCGGCGAACTTGATCGTATCGAACAGGAAGATCTTAGCTTTTTCCATCGCACCCGTGCGCGTTACCTGGCACTGGCTGAGCAGGACCCCAGCATCGTTATCATTCAGGCCGGAGAGGCGATTGAAAACGTTCACGGGGCCATTAAAGCCGCGCTTGATACGTTTTTGGCGCACAGTCTGTGATGCTATATCCCTGGCTGGAAGACGTTCATCGCTCTTTAAACATGAGTTTCGAGAGCGGCCGTTTTCATCATGCCCATCTTTTTACCGGCGCCAATGGTGTCGGTAAAACGGCCTTGGCCGAGTACCTTAGCGGTGCGCTATTGTGCCAAAAACCGCGCGGACTCAATGCATGTGGAGATTGCAAGGCCTGCTCTTTAGTACGTGCGCAGACACACCCGGATAAACTGGTTATCGGCCGCGAAGGCGAGAACATCGGAATCGATGAAATCAGGACCATCACCGACTTTATTCACCATTCGGCGGCGCAAGGCGGTAATAAGGTGGTTGTTATTCAGGGAGCCGATCGTATGTCAGTTGCCGCGGCCAATGCCCTGTTGAAGACCCTGGAAGAGCCGAACGCCCGCCGTTATTTGTTTCTGCTCGGACAAAGCAAGGCTGCGTTGCCCGCCACCATACTGAGCCGCTGTGCGAAAACCGATATCGACGTTACACACGACCACGGGGTTGCAGCCTGGCTTTCACAAAACGCAGCCGAGGCACTTAGATACGAATGGGCCGACCTGTTTGCCTCGCAACCTTTGCTGTTATACAAATGGCAGCAAACGCAACAGCTTGCTGAAATCAATGCCTTGGCCGAGATGGCAAATAAAATACAAGTCACTTATAATTTCAAAAACTTAATAAATATTTTGACGCAAAATAGCGAATATATTGCTATTTTTACCCTATTCATTGCCCGTTATCTTCAGGGCCTGGTGAACAGGGGATTGGACGCAGAGCGCTATGAAAGATGTATCAAGGCGGTGTATGCGTTCAATCAAAACGTACGTTCGGTGCCCGGTTTGAACCTGGGACTGGCCGTTACGCAGCTTATTTACCTGTTACAACAAGAATTAGACTAGGAAAGAGCCGTTTTGCAAGAGTTAGCCATAGATTTCGAAGACTTGGACGAATTGTATCGTTGCTATATGCCGTATTTGAAACGCGGTGGTCTTTTCGTGCGTACCAACATGAATTACGAAATGGGACAGGGAGTCACCCTGAAAGTGACCCTTCCCGATGCCCTGGAATCCGATGTGGTTGTCGGCAAGGTGGTCTGGATCACGCCACAGGGCGCGCAAAGCTCGAACCCCGCCGGGGTCGGCATCGGTTTTGCGGAAGAAAAAGTGCCGCTCAGGGATAAGGTCGAAAAAATGTTAGGGACTATGTTAAACTCCGGCTATCCGACATATACCATGTAATTTAGCAGTAAAGTGATAGTAGATTCCCATTGCCACCTCGACAGGCTGGATTTTGAAAAATTAGGCATGGGGCTGGACCAGGCCCTGGCCAACGCCCAAGGCAAAGATGTTGAACATTTTCTTTGCGTCAGCGTCACCTTAGATCAGTTTGAAAGCATGATGGAAAAGGTGTCTCCTTTTCCGTTCGTTTCCGCCTCCTGCGGTGTTCATCCCCTCGATCAAAAAGATAAGCTCGACAAATCGCGTCTGTTGCAACTGGCCCAGCACCCGAAGGTCGTGGCCATCGGGGAAACCGGGCTTGATTATTTTTACAGTCAGGATACCCATGCGCTGCAGATTGAGAGCTTTATCGGTCATATAGAAGTGGCCAACGAGCTCGAC
>JBNKEN010000061.1:0-3850 GCA_050288805.1 Pseudoalteromonas sp. | reverse complement strand
CAGAATATCGCTCATATGCACGTCGATGGCCGCGAAACCTGCGCGATTGAACGCTGCCGCCATTTCCAGGTGCGAGTTAACGCCCTGCTCACGCAGAATCGCCATCTTAGGCTTAGCGCCGGTAGCGATATAAGGTGCCGCCACGTCTTCGTTAATATCGAAGCTCAGTTTAACGTTCAGACCCGGATCGTTTACATCGGCCTTGGCGTCAAATTCCTGCTTGGCGCAATCAGGGTTATCGCGCATCGCCTGCATCTGGTAGGTGGTTTCGGCCCACATCATACGCAGTTCGGTACGGGTGTTGTCGATAACGGCATTGCCGCCACGGTTGAACACCACCCTGTCGTCACCGTTCAGCGTACCCAGCTTGTGGCTGACGGCGGCCAGACCGTGATCGGCCAGAACCGCTTCAACGCTCGCAAGGTCTTCGTTGCGCACCTGAATAACGGCGCCCAGTTCTTCGTTGAACAGGACTTCGATGTCGGAACCGTTCAGGCCGTCCAGGTCCACGCTGACACCGGTGTGACCGGCAAACGCCATTTCGGCGATGGTGGTGAACAGACCGCCGTCGGAACGGTCGTGATAGGCCAACAGTTTCTCATCGGCAACCAATGCCTGCATGGCATCATAGAAACCTTTCAGCAGTTCGGGGCTGTCGACATCCGGCGTCTTGTCGCCCAGTTGCTTGTAAACCTGCGCCAGGCTGGATGCGCCCATGCGGTTTTAGCCCGCGCCGAGGTCAATCAACAGCAGACTGGTTTCGCCCTTGTCGGTGCGAAGCTCTGGTGTCACTGTTTTGCGGATGTCTTCAACGCGACCGAAGGCGCTGATGATAAGCGACATAGGTGCCGTTACGGCCTTGTCTTCGCCGTTGTCTTCCCACTTGGTCTTCATCGACATGGAATCTTTACCAACTGGAATGGTCAGGCCGAGCGCCGGGCACAGCTCTTCACCGACGGCCTTGACCGCTTCGTACAGACCGGCGTCTTCACCCGGGTGACCGGCTGCCGCCATCCAGTTAGCAGAGAGCTTGATGTTGTCCAGGCTGCCGATATTGGCACAGGCGATGTTGGTCAGCGATTCTGCTACCGCCAGACGCGCCGAGGCGCCGAAATCCAGCAGCGCCGCAGGCGTGCGCTCACCCATCGACATGGCTTCACCGTGATAGGTATCGTAAGCCGCGGCCGTTACCGCACAGTTGGCCACCGGCACCTGCCATGGACCAACCATCTGGTCGCGTGCAACCAGACCGGTCACGGAACGGTCACCGATGGTGATAAGGAAGGTTTTCTCTGCGATGGCAGGCAGACGCAACAGACGCTGAACCGCGTCGTTAACCGTGATAGCGCTGGTATCCAGCGGCTGACCTTCGGCCTTTTTCGATTCCACCTCACGGTGCATCTTAGGCGCCTTGCCAAGCAGTACGTCCATCGGCAGATCGACCGGGTTGTTGTCGAAGTGGCTGTCGGAAACCGTCAGGTGACGCTCTTCCGTTGCCGTACCGATCACCGCATATTCCGCGCGCTCACGCTTACAGATCTGCTCGAACAGCGCAAAGTTTTCTTCGGCCACGGCCAGAACGTAACGCTCCTGGGATTCGTTACACCAGATTTCGTGCGGTGCCATACCCGGTTCGTCATTTGGAATGTTGCGCAGCTCGAATTTACCGCCGCGACCGCCGTCGTTGACCAGTTCGGGGAAGGCGTTAGACAGACCGCCCGCACCCACATCGTGAATAAAGGCAATCGGGTTCTTGTCGCCCAGCTGCCAGCATTTGTCGATCACTTCCTGACAGCGGCGCTCCATTTCCGGGTTTTCACGCTGTACGGAAGCAAAGTCCAGGTCTTCGTTCGACTGGCCAGACGCCATAGACGATGCGGCGCCGCCGCCCAGACCGATATTCATCGCCGGGCCACCCAGTACGACCAGCTTGGCGCCGACAGGGATTTCGCCCTTCTGCACATGCTCGTTGCGGATATTACCCAGACCGCCGGCGATCATGATCGGCTTGTGGTAACCACGCACTTCGATGCCGTTGTGGCTGTTGACCTTTTCTTCGTAGGTACGGAAATAACCCAGCAGGTTAGGACGACCGAATTCGTTGTTAAATGCAGCGCCGCCCAATGGGCCTTCGATCATGATATCCAGCGCTTCAACGATACGACCCGGTTTGCCGTATACGGTTTCCCATGGCTGTTCAAAGCCGGGAATACGCAGGTTTGATACGGTAAAGCCTACCAGACCCGCCTTCGGCTTAGAACCACGACCGGTGGCGCCTTCGTCGCGAATTTCACCGCCGGAACCGGTCGATGCGCCGGAGAAAGGAGAAATGGCGGTCGGGTGGTTGTGGGTTTCCACCTTCATCAGGATTTCAATGTTTTCCTGGTGATAGGCGTACTCGCCGCTGAAATCAGGGAAGAAACGACCGGCCACAGAGCCCTTCATAACCGCTGCGTTGTCTTTATAGGCAGACAGCACGTTTACGCTGTTCTGCTCATAGGTGTTCTTGATCATTTTGAACAGCGACTTGGGCTGCTCTACGCCGTCGATTGTCCAATCGGCATTGAAGATCTTGTGGCGACAGTGCTCAGAGTTTGCCTGGGCAAACATAAAGAGTTCGATATCGTTCGGGTTACGGCCCAGCTTCTCGAAGTTCTCAACCAGGTAATCGATTTCGTCATCGGCCAGCGCAAAACCTTGCTCGACGTTAGCCTTTACCAGCGCGTCGCGACCGCCGGCCAAAATATCAACCGACGACATAGGGCGTGGTTCGTCAACACGGAACAGCTTAGCCGCATCGTCCATCGAGCGATGGGTTGCCTCTGTCATGCGATCATGCAACAAGGCCGCCACGTCGTTCATCTGGCAAACGCTCAGCTCACCCTCGACGTAATAGGCAATACCGCGCTCGATACGGTGAACCTGCGCCAGGCCGCAGTTGTTGGCAATATTGGTTGCCTTGGAAGCCCACGGAGAAATGGTTCCCGGACGCGGAGTCACCAAAATAAGTGTGCCCGCCGGCGTGTGCTCGACGATGGTAGGACCATAGGTCAGCAGCTTTTCCAGCTTGGTCTGCTCGTCGCTGCTCAGCTCAGCCTTAAGGTCAGCAAAGTGCATAAACTCGGCATACACATTGGTGACGGGAAGGTTGGCCTGCTGGCAACGGGTTAGGATTTTCTGAACTCTGAAATCGGAAAGTGCAGGAGCACCACGAAGGATCAACATAGGTAATTTCATCCGGGGTTAAGGATTGAACGATATTTTGGGCCGATATTATAGTGTAAATAGCGCCCGGTTTTAACTCATAAATACGTTTTCCTGCTAATTTTAAGCTCCACCGCCCGAACCGCAGCCGAGACGGGTTTACGGCAATGAAGAATTTTCCGGCAGTGACGGGGCCGAACGGATTTGCTATAAGTTGAAATAACCCTACAAAAATAGAGAGCTTGAGTGATTAGAGTCTGGCTGATGTCCGCCTTACTTTTTATGCTGGCGGCATGTACGGATCCGATATCCGAAACCCAACTTAACAAGGTACACCAGGCAGGTAAACTGCGGGTGGGCGCACTTGTTGGAGCCAGCACCTATTTTCAGGCGCCGGAAGAAGAACAAGGATTCGAATTTGAGCTGGCACAGGAGTTTGCGGATTATCTCGGCGTCGATCTCGAGATGGTGCCCTTTTTCAGCCTCAGCGACATGTTCACTCGCCTCGACAACGGCGATCTGGATCTCATCGCCTCCGGCATCAGCTTTACCCCGGAACGTGCCGGACACTACCGATTCGGCCCGTCTTACCGCAACATCAGCCAGAAACTCGTGTTCAAGCAGGGGCGCAAGCGGCCGCGAGATT
>JBNKEN010000060.1:0-5438 GCA_050288805.1 Pseudoalteromonas sp. | reverse complement strand
GTTCAAACATCTCCATGCCATGGCAGAAAGGCTGATACTGGCGCCGAGACGGGAGCGAACCTTCCCAAGAACAGTGAAAGCACGACCACAGCGTTACCCCAAAAATAACAATGCCGCTCACCTTAAGTGAACGGCATTACCGCGGTGCGGTGTTTTTTAAGGCTATTTTAATCGCTGCTGTTAATTAATGTTCAAACATTGCAGAGATTGATTCTTCATTGCTGATGCGACGGATGGTTTCGGCCATCATGTCAGCCAGCGTCAGTACCTTGATGTTCGGCAGCGCTTTCAATTCGTCGGACAGCGGAATGGAGTCTGTCACGATCACTTCGTCGATAACCGAGTTACGCAGGTTTTCCGCCGCCATACCGGAAAGAACCGGGTGCGTGGCATAGGCGAATACGCGTTTGGCGCCATGTTCTTTCAGGGCTTCTGCCGCCTTGCACAGGGTGCCGCCGGTGTCGATCATGTCGTCGACGATGATACAGTCGCGACCTTCTACGTCACCGATGATATGCATAACCTGAGACACGTTGGCCTGCGGACGACGTTTGTCGATGATCGCCAAATCGGTATCGTTAAGCAGTTTGGCGATTGCGCGGGCACGCACCACACCGCCGATGTCAGGAGAAACCACAACGACGTCTTCGAAGTTGCGCTCTTTCATGTCTTCCAGCAACACCGGGCTGCCGAATACGTTGTCTACCGGCACATCGAAGAAACCTTGGATCTGTTCGGCGTGAAGGTCAACCGTCAATACGCGGTCAACTCCGACGCTTGACAGGAAGTCGGCAACGACTTTCGCGGTAATTGGTACGCGGGCGCTGCGAACACGGCGGTCCTGACGAGCATAACCGAAGTAAGGAATTACCGCGGTGACACGACCTGCAGATGCACGACGCAGGGCATCGACCATTACGATCAATTCCATCAGGTTGTCATTGGTCGGGGCACAAGTTGACTGGATGATGAAAACGTCTGAGCCACGCACATTTTCATTGATTTGAACACTGATTTCACCGTCGCTAAAACGGCCGACAACAGCATCACCTAACTCGATATAAAGACGTTTTGCAACTTTTTGAGCGAGCTCAGGTGTTGCGTTACCAGCGAAGAGCTTCATGTCTGGCACGGTAGGGTTCCTCAGGCACTGAATTTTTGGAATAACCCGATATGACGTGTGTCACAACAAGCTAACTTAAACTATTACTTCTACTTCATTGTAGCGTTTAGCCCTGCATGCGCAGGAGATAAATTGGCGCTACTGGCGATAAAGCCATGCCATTGTGACGGCAACCGGGAAAAAACATTTTTCGCGGCTTCTTGGGTATCGAACTCGGCGAAACAACATGCGCCGGTGCCGGTCATTCTTGACGGGGCGTATTTTAGCAACCACTCTAGGGTCTTTTCAACCTCGGGGCAGAGCTTTTTAACCAAGGCTTCACAGTCATTTCGCTGGTTTTGCGTGCGCCAGTCGCCGTTTAGCTTGGGTGTATCGCGTGGTAAATCCGGGTGACCGAATATCTCGGCGGTGCTGATATGCTGGTTCGGGTGGACCACCAGATACCATTTTTCCGGCAACTCAACCGGGCGCAGATCTTCCCCGATACCATGGGCCAACGCCGCCTTACCCTTGACGAAAACCGGCACGTCGGCGCCGAGTTTGACGCCTATCTCGGCCAGTATCTCCAGGCTTAAGCCCAGCTGCCATAAGTGGTTCAGCGCCAAAAGGGTGGTCGCCGCATCGGACGAGCCGCCCCCGACACCACCGCCCATGGGAAGACGCTTGGTCAGCACTATATCCGCACCGAGTGTGCAATTGGCGTATTGCTTAAGCGCGATGGCGGCCCTGTAGATCAGGTTGTCGGTCAGCGGAATGTCGCCGCAATCGCCGCTCACCCTAATGTCGCCGTCTTCTCGGGTCGCAAATTCCAGCGTATCGCCGTAATTAAGAAACACGAACAGGGTTTCCAGCTCATGATAACCGTCCGTACGGCGCCCGTTGATATGAAGAAACAGGTTCAGTTTGGCCGGGGCAATGAGAGAAAAGGACGCTGTCATGGATTGAACTGCCAGTTGCTGAGATTGATCTTGATGCTTAAATCCGAGCGGCTGAGGCGCAATTTGTTTGGCACCCAATAGCCGTTTTGGTTGACATAGGAGAGATAGCGGATACGCCAGGTATCGCCGTTAGCGGCGACCCAGTTCGCTTCTGTGACGCGACCGTTCGTATCTACTTGTGCGCCGGGATCCTTGGGCAAGCCCTTAAGCCAGGAACCGGCCTCATCGATAGGAAGTTGCAGGCCGGTCAAGCGCTCCATCAGGCGCTCGACACGGCTGTCGACATAATGTTCACCGTCGTAATCGAGCTCGGCGAGGTTCGGGGTTTGTTTCATTTTCAGTATCTGGGTGCCGATAAAGCTGGTTAATCTCAGCGTCTGGGTGTTTTGACCATGCTGCCAGCTGAGATTGGCGGATTGTCGCTCGTCGGGTGAAATAAAGGCGATTTTTCCTTCCGCCTGCCAGTTGTCATGGGCCGAAAGTCGCGTTTGCCAGCCCTTAACAGGCTCCCCGGAAACCGGCAGACGCTGCGCACAGCCGCTAAGTAACACAAAAAACATCAGAAAAATCAAATGTAACCGCATCAAATGTCGTTCCTCGCTTTCCTTATTAGCTTGATTTTCGTAAAATTATTCGCTTCAAAACTGGGGTAAGACGATATTTAGGGCACCATGAGCATAGTAGCACTCGGCATCAATCATAAAACAGCTTCGGTTGCACTGCGTGAGAAAGTGGCTTTCTCGCCCGAACAGCTTGAGCGAGCGCTGGAACAACTTACCCTGAGAGACGATTTCGCCGAGTCGGTGATCGTCTCTACCTGCAATCGTACGGAAATCTATTGTAACCTCGAGGGCGCCGAACCCCAAGCCCTGTTAAGCTGGCTGGCCGATTTCCATCGATTAGACGAGCAGGAACTTGCCGGCAACGTATACAGTTACAGCGAAAAAGACGCCATCAATCACCTGATGCGGGTGGCGTGCGGGCTCGATTCCCTGGTGCTCGGCGAGCCGCAGATCCTCGGGCAGATCAAGCAGGCCTATGCCCAGGCAAAGCATCAGGGCGGGGTGAACCTGACCTTCGACAGGCTGTTTCAAAAAACCTTTTCGGTGGCCAAACAGGTGCGCACCGAAACCGATATCGGCGCGAGCGCGGTGTCTGTGGCCTACGCCGCGGTCAACCTGGCGAAACACATCTATGGCCGGTTGGACGACACCCAGGTGCTGCTGATCGGCGCCGGTGAAACCATCGAACTGGTGGCCCGGCATCTTTACCAGAACCAGCCGAAGAAAATGACGGTCGCCAACCGTACCATCGACAGAGCAAGGGCGCTGGCCGAGGAATTTTCCGCAGAGGTCATTTCGCTTGCCCAGATCCCCGAGCGTCTGTATGAGGCGGATATCGTTATCAGTTCTACCGCCAGCACCTTGCCCATCATAGGTAAGGGGATGGTCGAGCAGGCGCTCAAGGCAAGGCGCAATAAGCCGATGTTGCTTATCGATATAGCGGTGCCGCGCGATATCGAAAGTCAAGTCGCCGAACTGGAAGACGCCTACCTGTATTCCGTTGATGACCTGCAGACGATAGTCAGCGAAAATAGGGCGGCCAGAGAACAGGCCGCCGAGCAGGCGCAGCGTATTATCGATTGCCGGGTGGCGGAATTTGAACTGTGGCTCAAGTCGCTCGATTCGGTGGAGCTTATCAAGCACTACCGCAATGAGGTCTCCGCTATTAAGGACGACCTGGTGCTGAAGGCTCTGGTACAGCTCGAGGGCGGCAAGTCCGCCGACAAGGTGATCCTCGAGCTGGCCAACAAGCTAACCAACAGATTAATGCATGCACCGACCAAGGCCATCAAGGACGCGGTGCAAAACGGCGAGCTGAACCAGCTGGCGCAAATGAAGAAAATGTTAGGAATTGATCAGGAATAGCAGTCAGATGAAAGAATCCGTTTACCGCAAGTTAGAAAATCTCGTGGAGCGCTACGAAGAAGTGCAGGCACTTTTGAGCGATCCGCATGTCATTGCTGATCAAGACAGATTTCGCGCCCTGTCGAAGGAATACGCCGAGCTGGAAGATGTAGCAAAAACCTTCAACGGTTATCGTCAGGCGGAAGAAGATGTCGCCACGGCCGAAGAAATGCTGAAGGACAGCGATCCGGATATGCGCGAAATGGCGCAGGAGGAATACAAGCAAGCCAAGGCGGAAATCGAGCGTCTGGAAGACGAGCTGCAGATCCTGATGCTGCCAAAGGATCCCAAGGATAACAACAACGTATTCCTGGAAGTTCGCGCCGGAACCGGCGGCGACGAGGCGGCAATTTTTGCCGGTGATCTGTTCCGCATGTACAGCCGTTACGCCGAATCACAGAAGTGGAAGGTGGAAGTGGTGAGCGCCAACGAGGGTGAGCACGGCGGTTATAAGGAGATCATCGCCAACATCAGCGGCGACGGCGTCTACGGCAAGCTGAAATTCGAGTCCGGTGCGCACCGGGTGCAACGGGTGCCGGAAACAGAATCCCAGGGCCGAGTCCATACTTCGGCCTGTACCGTGGCCGTGCTGCCGGAAATTCCCGAGGCTGAGGCGATTCAGATCAACCCGGCGGATATTAAGGTGGATACCTTCCGCGCGTCCGGCGCCGGTGGTCAGCACGTTAACAAAACCGATTCTGCAATTCGTATTACCCATTTACCCACGGGCGTAGTGGTTGAATGTCAGGACGAGCGTTCCCAGCACAAGAACCGCGCCAAGGCGATGTCGGTGCTGGTATCACGTCTGGAACAGGCGGAAGCCGACAAGCGCCATGCCGCCGAGGCCACGCAGCGTCGCAACCTGGTAGGCAGCGGCGACCGTTCCGAGCGGATCCGCACCTATAACTACCCGCAGGGACGGATCACCGATCACCGCATCAACCTGACCCTGTATCGTCTTAACGAAATTGTGGCCGGCGATTTAGGCGCCGTCATCGACCCGCTGTTGCTTGAGCATCAGGCGGACTTGCTAGCCGCCATGGGTGAGGAATAAGGCGGGTGGCGCTGACCATAGCCGACGCGCTGGCCGGTGCCTGCGAGGCGTTTGCGGATATATCGGAGTCGCCGCGCCTCGATGCCGAAGTCTTGTTGCTGCATGTGTTGCAGCAGTCCCGCAGTTACCTGTTTACCTGGCCCGAGCGTAACCTGAGCGACGAGCAGAACAAACAGTTTCAGGCCCTGTGCGAAAAACGAAAGCAGGGCCATCCGGTTGCTCACCTCACCGGGCTCAGGGAATTTTGGAGCCTGCCGCTGGCGGTAAATCCCACCACGCTGATACCTCGGCCCGATACAGAAACTTTGGTTGAGCAGGCGTTGCAGCTTGAACTGCCGTCGCGCGCCAAGGTGCTG
>JBNKEN010000059.1:0-5949 GCA_050288805.1 Pseudoalteromonas sp. | reverse complement strand
AAGCAGGCCTTCAACAATCGCTTGAAGGGGCATTTGCTGGGGCGCTTTGAGCGTGTCTGTTTGCCGCGTAAGTGGCGCTATCTTGAGCAGCTGCCTTACAACGCCCAAGGTAAGCTGAATTTAAAAGAATTGGAGAACTTTTTTGTCTGAGTTGTCTAACCTTGCCCCGATATTGCTTGAACGCCGGGCGAGTGAAAATAAGGTCGAACTCGATCTGCTGATATCGGCAGACCTTGATTATTTCAACGGGCATTTTCCCGAGGCGCCGATCCTGGCCGGTGTCGTACAGCTGGATTGGGCGGTCAATTTCGGCAGGCAGGAGCTTTCTATGCCGTATCCCGTAAAGGATATCGAAGTGCTGAAATTTCAGGTGGTGATAACGCCTGGCATGACGGTGACCCTGACCTTGGAGAAGACGGCGCCAACAAAATTCAGCTTCAGCTATGTATCGCAGAAGGGGCAACACGCCTCCGGGCGTGTGCTGCTCGACGGGATCTGATCATGAAGCTGTGTATCTTAATTCCCAATTACAACCATGTCGCGGTGATCGAATCCATGCTCGAAGAGCTGACCGCGCTTAATCTGCCGGTGATCATGGTCGACGACGGTTCAAAGGCCGAAGCGGCAACGCTGTTCAACGAACTGGGCGCGCGCTTTGAGCTTTTGACCCTGGTGACCCATGAGGTCAACCAGGGCAAGGGCGGTGCGGTGCAGACCGGTCTGCGCCGGGCGCATGAAATGGGCTTTTCCCATGCGCTTCAGGTTGACGCCGACGGCCAGCATGCCCTTGAGGACATCCATCGCCTTATCGCGATGGCCAAAGAAACCCCCGATGCGCTGATAAGCGGCCGCCCGGTCTACGATGAAAGCGTCCCCAAGCACAGATACCTGAGCCGCTATATCACCCATTTCTGGGTCTGGGTAGAAACCCTGAGCCTGGACATCGCCGATTCCATGTGCGGTTTTCGCGTTTATCCGCTTGCCGCCACCGTTGCGCTGCTTGACAGCAAGCGTCTCGGCAAGCGCATGGACTTCGACCCGGAGATCATGGTTCGGCTCTATTGGCGTGGCGTGCCGGTGCGCTTTTTAGCGACCAAGGTGATCTACCCGGAAAACGGCCTGTCGCACTTCCGTCCGTTTGAAGACAATGTGAAGATCAGCTGGCTCCACACCCGGCTGTTTTTCGCCATGTTGCCGCGCAGCCCGCGTCTGCTATGGCGCAAGCTGGTTAAGAGGTCGGCCTGATGCATTGGTCGCGAATGCAAGAGCGTGGCAGTTACCAGGGGATTCGTTTTTTACTGCTCAGCTACCGTTTGCTCGGGCGCAAGGGCTTGTGGCTCTTTCTGTTTCCCGTGGTGTGCTACATGTATGCAACAGGGAAGACGGCACGTCAGGCAAGCAGGGCGTTTCTTGAGCGGGTAAGGCAACAGCGTGGGAGCGACGACAAAGCCGGACGTTTCGACGGACTCAGGCATTTTTGTATGTTTGCCGATTCGGCGTTCGACAAAATCGACGCCTGGACCGGGCGCATCACGCCCGCGCACATTCGTTATACCGGCGAGGCCGAGTTTGATGCCCTCTACCAAAGCGGCAAGGGCGCGATTTTTATCGGCTCGCATCTGGGTAACCTGGAGGTGTGCCGGGCGCTTAGCCGGGCCCGGGCCGGAATGCGCATCAATGTACTGGTGTTTACCCATCATGCGGTGGAATTTAACCGCATGCTGCAGAAGATAAACCCAGATGTCGGCGTAAACCTTATTCAGGTGACGGAAATGGGCCCGGATCTGGCGATACTGCTGAAAGAAAAGGTCGATAACGGTGAGATCATCGTGATCGTCGGCGACCGAACCAGCACCACAACCGGCGGACGGGTGTGTTATGCGAACTTTCTCGGCAAACCGGCGCCTTTTTCCCAGGGGCCCTTCGTGTTGGCCGCGGTGCTTGGCTGCCCGGTGTATTTTTTGTTTTGTCTGCGCGAAAAGGGCGAGTACCGGGTGGTGTTTGAAAAATACGCCGACGCGCTCAGTTTGCCGCGCAAGGAGCGCCAGCAGGTGCTCACCCGCGTGACCGCCGATTACGCCGAGCGGCTTGAGCATTATGCGAGTTTATACCCCCATCAGTGGTTCAATTTTTTTGATTTTTGGCAAGCCGACGACAGCGTCGAGCGCGGCCAGTTAAAGGAGACCTAAGCGTGTCTGTGCAGGAAAATCTTACTATTTCAACTCCCTTGGTGTTCGGTGAAAACCGCCTGAGTATCGAACAGGTAGTGGCGCTGGCGAAAGGTAAACACAGTGCGGCCTTGTCGCAGGAACCGGCCTTTGCGCGCAAGGTGGATTCGGCGCTGGCATTTCTCGATTCGCTGTTGCGCGACGAAGGCGTTATTTACGGTGTGACAACCGGTTACGGCGATTCGGTTACCGTCAGCGTGCCGCTTGAACTGGTTGACGAATTGCCGCTTCACTTAACCCGTTTTCACGGCTGTGGTCTTGGCAATATGTTTAACGCCACCCAAGGTCGGGCTATTCTTGCCACCCGACTGAACTCCCTGGCTCAGGGTTATTCCGGCGTGAGCTGGGAAATGCTGCAGCTGCTGCGCGATTTTATCAATCTCGATATCGTGCCGGTGATCCCCGAAGAGGGCTCCGTCGGCGCGAGCGGCGACCTCACGCCGCTGTCTTACGTGGCGGGCGCCATGGTCGGCGAACGGGACGTCTATTTCCGCGGCGAAATCAGAAATAGCCTGGAAGTGATGAAGGAGGTCGGGCTGACACCGCTTAAACTGCGTCCGAAAGAAGGTCTGGCGGTCATGAACGGCACGGCGGTGATGACGGCAATGGCCTGCCTGGCGTATGACCGGGCCAATTATTGCGCCAAGCTGGCGACCCGTATCACCTCGTTGTGCAGTCTGGCGCTCAAGGGCAACAGCCATCATTTCGACGAGATCCTGTTCTCGGTGAAACCGCATCCGGGGCAGCAGCAGATTGCCCGCTGGGTACGCGAAGATCTTAACCATCACGAGCATCCGCGTAACGCGGATCGTCTGCAGGACCGCTATTCCATCCGCTGCGCCCCGCACGTCATCGGGGTATTGCAGGACAGCCTGCCCTGGTTCCGCCAGATGATAGAAAACGAGCTGAATTCGGCCAACGACAACCCGATCATCGACGGTGAGGGCGAACACGTACTGCACGGCGGACACTTTTACGGCGGCCATATCGCCATGGTGATGGACAGCATGAAAACCGCGGTGGCCAACCTGGCGGATCTGGCGGATCGCCAGATAGCATCTCTGGTGGATACCAAGTACAACAACGGCCTGCCGTCGAACCTCTCGGACAGCGAGCCGTCACGGCGCTACATCAACCACGGCTTCAAGGCGGTGCAGATCGGCGCCTCGGCTTATACCGCAGAGGCCCTGAAACTGACCATGCCGGCGAGCGTGTTTTCACGTTCCACCGAATGCCATAACCAGGACAAGGTCAGCATGGGCACCATAGCGTCGCGAGACTGTTTGCGCATTCTGCAACTGACCGAGCAGGTGCTGGCCAGCACCTTACTGGCTGCGGTGCAGGGGATCCGTTTACGGCTGGCCGAGGGCGAGCTGTCGCTCGACAGCCTGAGCGGCGAGGTAGCCGATATGTACCGTGACATCAGCGGTTATTTCGACAACCTGACCGAAGACCGTCCGCTCGAGGGCGTGCTGCGCCAGACCATCGCCTACATTCAAGGCCAACGCTGGAGTTTATATGAAGGCTAAGGGTGCATTGCTCTCGGCGAGCGTAGAGATAGAAATCCCGTTTCACGACTGTGACCCCATGAATGTGGTGTGGCATGGCAATTATCCGCGTTACCTGGAGATTGCCCGCTGCGAGCTGCTGCGCAAATTCGATTATGACTACCTGCAAATGAACGAGTCGGGCTATATGTGGCCCATCGTGGACATGCGGATCAAATACGTGGGTTCGGCGCTGTTTGCGCAGAAAATTCGCGTCGATGCCCATCTTAAGGAAGTGGAAAGCCGACTTAAGATAGATTACCTCATCAGCGATGCGGCGACCGGACAACGCTTGACCAAGGCCTATACCATTCAGGTGGCTGTCGACATAGAAAGCAAGGAAATGCAGTTCGTCTGCCCGCCGGTTCTCGCGCAAAAATTGCAGGCCGTACTATGACGAACCGGGTGTTCGCTATCCTGTTGATACTGTTGCCCGGTGTGTTGTTCGTCGGGCAATCGGCCGCCAATGAGGTGCAGCCGACCGGCATCAGAAAGGGCAGCTTCGTACAGCAGAAACACTTTGCGCAGTTTCCGCGCCCGTTTGTATCGAGCGGAACGTTTTTAATGGATGCTCACTCTCTTGTCTGGCAAACCCTTAAACCCGTACTCAGTCGGCTGGAGATCACCGCCGACGGCGTCTTCGTGGTGGACGGCGACGGTAACCGCACGGAGCAAAAGGGGGCCGAACCCTATATTCAGAGCCTCAAGGGCCTGATCGGCGGCGACCTGACAGGGCTTAAAACCCGCTTTACGGTAACCGCGCTTGAGCAGGACGATTGTTATCGCCTGGTGCCCGGCGACAAACTGCTTGCCGCGCTGTTTGCCGACTTTGAGCTCTGCCTGACTTCGGGCGAGGTCAGTTCGGTGCGACTCAACGAAGTTGGCGGCAACTATACCCTGATTGAACTGAAAGACGACGAAGAGGCCGGGCAGTGACGAGGCGCGGCGCGTTATGGAAGAGCGCACTGTGGTTTTTGTTGCTGACGGCAGGCTTACTGCTTGCGGCCATGTCTGGCCGCATCCGGCTGCAGGGCAACATACTCGCGGTATTGCCCGCGGCGCACTCGGTGGTGGCCAAGGCGCAAGATGCGCTACTAAGCAAACAACAATATCGTCTGATGTTTTCATTGAGCGGACCCGGCGCACCCGAGGCGTACGACGAACTAAATAGCTCGCTTGACGCCGAAGCGGCGTTCAAACCCGTGCCTGTGCCGGAACTTGCCGAACTGACGGGGTTTTACGAACCCTTTGCCGGACGCGTCCTTTCTCCCGATTTCCTGAGCGCGGCACGCGACAGAGCCTCGTTCAACGCATTTTATCTTGCCCGCCTTAGCCAGATGGCGGATCCCTTTGTCAGTCAGACGCTGGGCGCGGATCCCAGCCTCTCGCTCGCGGAACTGTTGAAACAGAATCTCGCCGCCGGCAGTCGTTTCTCACCCAATCAGGGACGCCTGTGGACCCGCTATCAGGGCATTGATTACTACGTGCTGCTGAGTGAGCTTGCTCCTTCAGCGGGTAACAGCGCTCCGGGGATCAACGAAAGCATCTCGCTTGCCGCGCAAATAAGGCAAGAGCTTGCAAGACTGAGTGCCCGCTATCCCGAACTTAAGGTGCGTTACAGCGGCTTTTTATTCCATACCGCAGAAAATGCGGCACGGGCCAAGTGGGAGATGACCTTCTTCGGCGGGCTCAGCATGCTCTTGCTGGTGGTCATGGTGTTGTTTGTGTTTCGCCGTCCTTTGGCCTTATTGCAGGCCGGCGCCACGGTGGCAAGCGCGCTTTTGGCCGGTGCTGCGGCGATGTTCTGGCTCTGCGACGGGGTACATATACTGACCCTGGTATTTGCCGTGACCCTGATAGGCATCGCCATCGATTATGCCTTTCACGGTCTGTGTGACCTTGCTGGTCGCGAAGCGGCAAGCGGTTATTCCCTGTCGCTTAAGCAGGGGCTGTTTTGGGGCCTGCTGACCACCTTATCCGGTTATGCAATGCTGCTGCTTGCGCCCTTGCAATTGCTGGTGCAGGTTGGGGTGTTTGTGATGTTCGGGTTGCTGGCGGCCTGGGGATACACGCGTTTTATTCTGCCGCTCGGGCCGGTGTCCGTCACGCTCTCTAAGCGCACTCAAAAGCTCAGCGACGCGCTGGCCCGGGGTCGTAGTGCCATGGCTAAGCAT
>JBNKEN010000058.1:0-8626 GCA_050288805.1 Pseudoalteromonas sp. | reverse complement strand
ATGAGCGTACCAACAGCGTGATCGTCAGCGGTGAAGGGCAGGCGCGTACGCGCGCGATCGAACTCATTAAACGCCTCGACGACGAGCTGGAAAATACCGGCAATACCAAGGTGTTCTATCTTAATTACGCCAAGGCCGAAGATCTCGTCAAGGTGCTGCAGGGCGTCAGCAAGTCGCTGACCGAAGAGGCGCAAGGCGGCGCCAATGCAACCAAGTCGCGTCGTACTTCCAAGTCGGATACCAGTATCGAAGCCCATTCTGATTCCAACTCCCTGGTGATCACGGCACAGCCCGACACCATGCGTTCACTGGAAAAGGTGATCGAGCAGCTTGATATCCGCCGTGCCCAGGTTCTGGTTGAGGCGATCGTGGTCGAGGTCTTTGAGGGCGACGGCATCAACTTCGGCCTGCAATGGATCACCGAACAGGGTGGCATGCTGCAATTCAATAACGGCACCACGGTACCTGTGGGCGCGCTGGCGGTTGCCGCGAAGCAGGCAAAGGACAAGACGATCAATGATTACATCGCCGGTAGCGAGACGGGAACCGTAACCCAAACTTCGAAAACCGTCGAAGGTAACCTGGATTCCTTGGCATCCCTGGTTGGCGGTATTAACGGCCTGGCCATGGGGATCGTACGTAAGGACTGGGGCGCCATTGTTCAGGCGGTATCCAGCGACACCAATTCGAATATTTTGGCGACGCCGTCGGTGACCACCATGGACAACGAAGAAGCGTCGATGATCGTCGGTCAGGAAGTCCCGGTGATCACAGGTTCTTCAACCGGCAGCAACAACGCCAACCCGTTCCAGACGGTTGACCGAAAGGAAGTGGGTATCAAGCTGAAGGTGACGCCGCAAATCAACGACGGCGACGCGGTGCAACTGACCATCGAGCAGGAAGTGTCTAGCGTCAGCGGTGCCACGGCGGTGGATATCACGGTCAACAAACGTGAAATCAGCACCACGGTGATGGCCGATGACGGCGGCATGGTGGTGCTGGGTGGCCTTATCGACGAGGATGTGCAGGAAAGCGTACAGAAGGTACCGCTGCTCGGCGATATTCCTATTTTAGGCCATCTGTTCAAGTCGACCAGCACCTCGAAGCGCAAGCGTAACCTGCTGGTGTTTATCCGTCCGACGATTGTGCGTGACGGCCAGAGCATGAATAAGCTGAGCCATTCCAAGTACAACTTTATTCGTGATGCGCAGCAGGTTCAACGCGAAGACGGCATCGATCTGATGCCGTTCGAAGAGACGCCGGTTCTTCCCGAGTGGAATGACGAACTGACATTGCCGCCGACCTATGAAGAGTACCTGAAGAAGCAAAATAAAGAAGAGCTGGAAAATGACTGAGCTGGTCGATGAAATGGCGACGGATAACGGCGCGGCTGAAGTAATTCAGGCGCACCAGCCCTTGCGGCTGCCGTTTTCCTTTGCGCGCCGTTTTGGTGTGCTGCTGGGTGATTCCGGGCATAAGCTGACGCTTTTTTATAAGGGGCAACCGGCGACCGCCGTATTGCTCGAGGTTCGTCGCGTGGTGGGCCGTGAATTTACGGTCGAGCAACTTGACGATGCCGGTTTTGAACAACTGCTGGAAGCCGCCTATCAGCGTGACAGCTCGGAAACCCAGCAGATCATGGAAGACATCGGCAACGAAATGGATCTCTTTTCTCTCGCCGAGGAGCTGCCGCAAACGGAAGACCTGCTGGCGGCCGATGACGATGCGCCGATTATCAAGCTGATCAACGCCATGCTAAGCGAAGCCATCAAGGAAGGGGCGTCGGATATCCACGTAGAAACCTTCGAACAGGATCTGGTGATCCGTTTCCGGGTTGACGGTGTGCTGAAAGAGGTGTTGAAACCAAACCGTAAGCTGGCCTCCCTGCTCGTATCGCGTATCAAGGTTATGGCCAAGCTGGACATCGCGGAAAAACGTATTCCGCAGGATGGCCGTATCAGCCTGCGGATCGCCGGACGGGCGGTGGATGTGCGGGTATCGACCATGCCGTCCAGTTTCGGCGAGCGGGTGGTATTGCGTCTGCTCGACAAGAACAATGCCCGTCTTAACCTCGCCGATTTGGGCATGACGGAGCGTAACCGCGAACTGTTTGCGGACCTTATCCGCAAGCCACACGGCATCATTCTGGTTACCGGCCCGACGGGCTCGGGTAAGAGTACCACCCTGTATGCCGGCATGAGCGAAATCAACAGCCGTGACCGTAATATCCTGACGGTGGAAGACCCCATCGAATACGAAATTCCCGGCATCGGGCAGACCCAGGTCAATACCAAGGTCGATATGACCTTTGCCCGCGGGCTCAGGGCCATATTGCGTCAGGATCCGGATGTCGTGATGGTCGGGGAAATCCGTGACCTTGAAACCGCGCAGATCGGCGTGCAGGCCTCGCTGACCGGTCACCTGGTAATGTCGACCCTGCACACCAACACCGCTGCCGGCGCCATTACTCGCATGGAAGACATGGGGGTTGAACCCTTCCTGTTATCTTCCTCGCTGTTGGGGGTGCTGTCGCAGCGTCTGGTGCGTACCTTGTGTCCGCGCTGCAAGGAAGCCCATGTGGCGGATGAACGCGAATGTCAGCTGCTCGGCGCCGATCCGGCCAATCCGCCGACCATTTACCGCGCCATCGGCTGTGAAGAGTGTAATTTTAACGGTTACAAGGGCAGAACCGGGATCCACGAACTGCTGGTTGTGGACGATCATATTCGTGAACTGATCCACAACGGCAAGGGTGAGCAGGCGGTGGAAAAATACATCCGCAAACGCAGCCCGAGCATTCGCCAGGACGGTTGCACCCGGGTTTTGGCCGGTAAAACCACCCTTGAAGAAGTGCTGCGCGTAACGCGAGAGGAAAGCTAGTGGCTGCGTTCGAGTATCGCGCCCTGGATGGCCGCGGCAAGGAAAAGAAAGGCATTCTCGAAGCGGATACCGCGAAACAGATCCGCCAAACCCTGCGTGAGCAGGGATTGGTGCCGCTTGAAGTGTTGCCAGCTGCGGCGAAAGAAAAATCGGCCGGGGCAGGCAAGGGGCTGTTCGGCGATCTGTTTAAAAGTAAGATTTCAACGGCGGAGCTGGCGCTCATCACTCGTCAGTTGGCGACCCTGATCCAGTCGGCATTGCCGGTGGAAGCCGCCGTGATGGCGGTGGCCGAACAGTGCGAAAAGCCGCGTATGAAACGCATGTTGATGGCGGTACGCTCCAAGGTGGTGGAAGGTTATACCCTGGCTGACGGCCTGGCGGAATTTCCCCACGTGTTCGATGACCTGTTTCGCGCCATGGTGGCCGCGGGGGAAAAATCGGGGCACCTCGACGCCGTGTTGAACCGTCTTGCCGACTATACCGAGCAGCGCCAACATATGCGCAGCCAGATCACCCAGGCCATGGTGTATCCCACCATACTGGTTGTGTTTGCCATTGCCATCGTGTCCGTTTTGCTCGGCACCGTGGTGCCGAAAATATTGAAAACATTTGAAAAGTCTAAACAGGCATTGCCCTGGACAACCGAATGGGTGATGGCGGCCAGCCAGTTTGTGCAGAACTATTGGCTTATTTCACTGGTCATAATTACGGCGATAGCGATATTCATCGGCAAGGCGCTGCAAAAGCCGAATATTCGCTATTGGTACGACAGTAAGTTATTGACCCTGCCGGGGATCGGTAAGGTCAGCCGGGGCCTGAATACGGCCCGTTTTGCCCGCACTCTCAGTATCCTTTCCTCCAGTTCGGTTCCCCTGCTTGAAGGCATGAAGATCGCCGGGGAAGTACTGGCCAATGTGCGGATCAAGAAGGCCGTTGCAGAAGCCGCCACCCGTGTCAGTGAAGGTGCGAGCCTGAGGGCTGCACTGGATCAGACCAAGCTGTTCCCGCCCATGATGCTGCATATGATCGCCAGCGGTGAAAAATCGGGCGAACTGGAGCAGATGCTGGAGCGGGCCGCGAACAACCAGGATCGGGAGTTTGAGAGCATGGTCAATGTGTCGCTCAAATTACTGGAGCCAGCCATGATAGCGACCATGGCGGTGATCGTACTGTTTATCGTGATGGCGATCCTGCAACCTATCATGGCGATGAATAAAGCCATTGGCTTATAGCCGAGGCAAAAATTAAACTCAGTGTACAAGCATTATTAGTTGAGGTGTAAAGTGAACAGACAACAAGGTTTTTCATTGTTAGAAGTAATGGTGGTGCTGGTGATCATCGGCATGATCATGTCTATCGTGGCGCCTAATATTATGGGGCAGCAGGAAGAGGCGGCCATCGACAAGGCGCGTCTGGATATCCAGCAGCTGGAAGATGCCATGAGCCTGTATAAGCTCAAGAACAAGGCATACCCGACGACAGAGCAGGGCCTCGAGGCACTGGTCACCCCGACGACCATAGAACCCGTACCTAAGCGTTTCCCGGACGGCGGCTTTATCGAGTCTTTGCCGGTCGACCCTTGGGGTAATCCGTACCAGCTGATCAGCCCGGGAGAAATCGGTAAAATAGACATCTTCTCGATGGGGCCGGACGGTCAGGCGGGAACGGAAGACGACATTGGTAACTGGTCCGAAGAAAAGTAACGCTTTCAGCCCGCACTCAGTTGCGGGCCTCTTATTATGAATCGACAAAAACAACGCGCGTTCAGCCTGATAGAAATCCTTGTGGTATTGGTGATCATCGCCTTTGCGACCAAGCTTGTCGTCTATAACCTGGGCGACGACGAGGAAGATGCGCTGGCCCAGTCCGCCCTCAAGGTTGAAACCGCGTTGGATTTGGCGTCCGACTGGGCGGTGTTGCACCAGCGGGAACTGGGGTTATATGTCGAGGGCCGGAAGTACGAGTTTCTGGTATTCGAGGAAAATAAATGGATTCCGCTGAAGGCGGGTAAGGCGCTGGAACCGGTCGAGCTGCCCGAAACCCTGCGCATGCAGCTGAATCTGGAAGACTTGCCCTGGGCCCGGGACAATCTGCTTTCACTGGTGAACTGGCAGGCGCTGATAGGCAGTGATGACGATTCGTTGCTGGAACTGGAAAAAATGAAAATTCCCCATATTCTGCTGCTTTCATCGGGTGAAGTCAGTCCATTTGAGCTGCGCATCGAGCTTGCCGACGAGCCGGACGTGGCCTTTGTGATCCGCGGTAAGTATATGGCACCGGTTGAGATGGAACGCGAGGAAGGGCTATGAGGTCGCTGCGCGGTTTTACCCTGCTGGAAGTGATGGTGGCCCTGAGCATCTGCGCCATGGCGGGTATCGCCGCGATGCAGGTAACCGGAGAACATATCAACCACTTGAGCGAGATTGAACAACAGAGTTACGCGTCCTGGGTGGCGGAAAACCAGCTGGTTGAAGCCATGCTTGATGAAGCCTGGCCTAAGAAAGATAACAAAAAAGGCAAGGTCGATATGGCCGGCGTTGAGTGGTATTGGCGCCAGCAGGTGGTGAAAACCGCCAGCGATGATTTTGTCCAGCTTACGATGATTGTGGGGCGTGACAGCAAGTATCAGGACAATCTGTTCCAACTGACAACCTACGTCAGTAAGCCGGGGGGACGATGAAACAGCGCGGGTTTACCCTGTTGGAGGTGTTGATAGCGCTCGGTATTCTGGCCTTTATCATCGCCGCAACGCACCAGATACTGGATGTGGCGACCAAGACCAACGACGCATCGCAAGAAACGATCAAAACCTTGTCTCAACTGCAAACGACATTCCGTATGATGGAGCAGGATTTCAGCCAGATGACCAAGCGCCAGGTCCGCAACGAGTCGGGGGACAGTGCCGGGCATGCGCTGCTGTATGGGCGCTACCTGCTCGACAGCCAGTACGATGGTATTGCTTTCGTGCGCGACGGGTGGAGTAACCCCATGAGCCTGTTGCCGCGCAGCGAATTACAGGCGGTCGGGTATCGCGTCGTTGACGACAAGCTGGAGCGTGTGTACCGCGTTTACGTCGATCAGCTTGATAATGCCGAACCGCGCGCCCAGGTGCTGCTAGACGATATTGAAGAACTCAAGTTTGAATTCCGCGGCAGCAAGGAAGACTGGCTGGACAAATGGGATCTGCCGAGCCTGCCGCGCGCCGTTGCCGTGGTGATCACCCAAAGCGACATGCCGCCCGTCCGAAAACAGTTTTTGGTTCCAGGCTCCGGACGCAGCGACGATAAAGAAGAGGAAGAACAACGATGAAACGGGTTAAGGGCGCGGCGCTGGTTATCGTCCTCTTTATCGTTGCTTTGGCCGCGTCGCTGGCGGTGGAAATGAGCGCGAACCTGTTGACACAGGTGCAAAAAAGCAGCGATCTGCAAGACTACCAGCAGGCCAAGTGGTATGCCTATGCCGCCGAAGAGCTGGCAAAGAAGGTGTTACTCGACAGTAATAAGGATTCGCCGAACAAGACGTCGCTGGATCAGGCATGGGCGCATCAGTCAGAAACCCCTTATCCGGTGGAAAATGGCTTGATAGGCGGGCAAATCGTTGATCTTCAGGCCTGCCTGAATCTCAATGCGTTGCGGGCAAAGGAAAGCAACGACGGCGCGCGGGAGCGAACCAATCCGGCTCACAAGGCGCTGTTTGAACTGATAAAAAATATTGAAGACCTGCCGCTGGATGAGTCGGAAGAGGCGTTGGCAGACAGTGTCTTCGACTGGGTGGATGAAGACAGTATTACGACGCGTTCCGGGGCCGAGGAAGACGAATATCTTTCCTATACCATTCCCTATATGACGGCCAATAATTATTTTGCTTCGTTGTCGGAACTAAGATTGGTGAAGGGGTTTAATCCGGCCGTGGTAGAAAAACTGCGACCCTATGTCTGCGTGATCCCCGATAGCGATATGCTAAAAATTAATGTGAATACCCTGACCAGCGACCAGTCGTTGTTGCTGAGCGCGTTGATCGAGGGATTGTCGCAGTCGGGTGCCGAGGCGATTATCTCGGCCCGTCCGGAAGCCGGGTTTGACACCCTGGATGAATTTATCGCGGAAGCGGAAAAACAAGGGGCGAAGAACCTCAAGAAGGACGATCCGAGATTTGCGATTAAGAGCGAGTACTTTCAGTTGCGGGCACATGCCAAGTATGCCGAACTGGAATTTAAAATGACTTCCTTGCTGCAGTTGAAAGACGGCAAGGTCCACATACTGGCGCGAAAGTTTGGAGGCGTGCAGTGACAGAAACATTAATGATCCGGGTAGGACAAAGCCAAAAAGAAAAAATAAACTGGCTGATCTGGTCTACCGCCGAACAGGAAATTATCGCCAGCGGCGAGCTCAGTGGCTCAGCTGAACTGGCCGATATAGCCGACAAAACGGGAGGTCGCAACACGATCGTGCTGCTGCCGGCAAGTTGCGTGCAGTTACGTACGCAGGTATTGCCGGCCCGCTGGAGCCGCAAGCTCGAACAAGCGCTACCCTACATGCTCGAAGATGAGCTGGCCTGCGATCTTGAACAGGTGATGGTTGTCAGCGGCGAAGCGGTTGACGTCGACAATAAACCGGCCATCCGCGTTGCGCTTTGCAACCGGGCCTGGTTTGAGGGTTGGCTTGCGACGTTTAAAGAAGCAGGCATAGAGACCCCGCGGATTCTGCCCGACGCCTTGTTGCTGCCGGGCAATGACGATGAAGCCGTCTCTGCCGTCGAATTGGATGGCCATTGGCTGTTCCGCCTAGCTCCCTGGCAGGTCGCCGAGGTGGAAGCGTCCTGGTTGCCGCTTTTTTGCGCCTCGCTTGGCACGGATACGATCAGGCATTACAGTCCGATGGATATCGAATTGGCAGGCAAGCAGCTTGAACCTCGGCAGCAGGAATACGATCTGCCTTTGGCGCTTTTTGCCCGCAACCTGAGCGAGGAAAAGTTCAATCTGCGACAAGGTCGCTATCAATACAAGAAGGCGTCGAGCGGGCAGTGGAAGCTTTGGCAGCCGGCGCTGGTTGCTTGCGGTATCGCATTGGCCTTTTCGTTGACCTTAAAGGGAATCGAGTTACACAAGCTGCACGCCGCCGCTGAAGACACCCGGCAAGCGGTGTTGAACACCTATCAAAATGCTTTTCCGGGAGAAAAGGTACGACCGCAATTGCTGCGCAGCCAGCTTAAAAACAAGCTCTCGGCCCTTGAAGGGGGAAGTGAATCCGGCTTTTTGCAACTGGCGGAACAATTGGCCGACGTAATGAAACAAAACGCCGATTTCAAACCGGAAACCCTGCGCTTTGATCAGCGTCGCAATGAGCTGCGGGTTCGCGCCAGCGCCAAGGATTTCCAAACCTTTGGTAAGGTCAAAAGCCAGCTGGAACAGCTGGGAGCGAGTGTTGAACAGGGGTCGCTGAACAGTGATGACGGGACCGTCGTCGGAGAAATCCGCATCAAGGGGGCAGCATGAATCAAGTGATCCAATATTGGCGTTCCTTAAAGGAACAGGAACAGCGTTTGCTGATGTTCGCCGGCGGCGTTTTCGTGATTTTTTTCCTGGTGATGGGGGTATTCCGCCCGTTAAACTCGGCGATTGAAAAGGCGCGCAAGGAACAGGTGCAGCAAGCGGAACTGCTAAGCTATGTTGAAAGCGGTGTGGCTCGCCTCAAGGCGGCCGGTCCGGGTAAGGCACTGAGTCAGCAAAACCTCAGCCAGGTGGTTA
>JBNKEN010000057.1:0-3304 GCA_050288805.1 Pseudoalteromonas sp. | reverse complement strand
CGTAGGCTTCGCAGTCCTGGGGAATATCATAGTTGATAACCAGGCTCAGGCGGTCAACGTCAAGACCGCGTGCGGCCACGTCGGTCGCGATAACGATATCCAGCAGACCGTTTTTCAAGCGCTCAACGGTACGTTCCCGTGCCTGTTGGTTCATGTCGCCGTTAAGCGGTGCGGCAGAGAAACCTTCGCGTTCCAGCAGCTCGGCCAGTTGTACCGTGTCGTTACGGGTACGCACGAACACGATAGCGCCGTCGTAATCTTCCGCTTCCAAAAAGCGTACGATCGCCTTGTTTTTATGAACACTGGCGTGCCAATACACCTGCTCGACGGTTGACACCGTGCTGTTGCGTGCCGAAATGCTTACCTGCTCAGGATTGTCCAGGTATTTGCTGCAGATCGACTGAATTTGCTTAGGCATGGTGGCTGAGAACAGACAGGTCTGTTTTTCGGCCGGCGTTTTTTCCATGATGCTTTCCACATCATCGATAAAGCCCATGCGCAGCATCTCGTCCGCTTCATCAAGCACCAGGGCCTGCAAGTTAGTCAGGTCGATGGTCTTGCGGTTGATGTGATCGATCAGGCGACCCGGGGTCGCAACGATGATCTGCGCGCCACGGCGCAGAGCGCTCAGCTGAATGCCGTAGCTTTGGCCACCGTACAGGGCCAGTACTTCAACGCCCCTGGTGTGCTTGGCGTATTGTTCAAATGCCTCGGCGACCTGGATAGCCAGTTCGCGGGTCGGCGTCAGCACCAGAATTTGCGGGTGCTTGCTGCCGGCATCGATATTGTTTAACAGTGGCAGTGCAAATGCTGCCGTTTTGCCCGTGCCCGTTTGCGCTAGTCCCAGTACGTCCTTTCTTTCTAGCAATAACGGTATACATTGAGCTTGGATTTCAGATGGTGTCTTGTAACCCAGCTCTTCAACTGCTTTAAGTATTGCAGGAGAAAGATTTAAGGATTCAAACGTGACTGGTTCTGACATTACGTGCCTCAACAAATTTAAAGAGGCGCGCATTGTATAGGAAATACAGGGTAATTGCTTGTATAAATTACAACTATTTCCTATCCCCTTGATGTTGGTTGAAATTTAATCAATCGTTCAATTTTACGCCGGTTGATAGAGGTCCAAATTAGCCTTCGCATAGGCTTCAAAGTCGGTGAATCCACCTATGTGGGCCTGATCGACAAATATCTGTGGTACCGTGTTGCAGGGTTTGCCCGCAGATTTTTCTAAATCCGCTTTACTGATCCCCGATTCGATAATATCCACATAGCGGAATGTAAAATCATCACGCTCGTTGCTGAGGCGCTCGGCCAGGTCTTTTGCACGCACACAGTAGGGGCAGCCTTGGCGGCCAAAAATGACGGTAAACATAGTTGCTCCTGAAGTTTGGAATAATGAACAGGAACCAGTTTAGCCTTGACTTAAAATTAAAAAAGCGAATTAATCCGATTGGAATATTCGCTTTTTTGAATGGTTAGGTGATAAACCCCGTCAGTTGCGATAAAGGGTCTTGATCAGGTGGTAGCCAAACTTGGTCTTGACCGGGCCATGCACCTCGAGTACCGGCTTTTTGAAGACCACATCTTCAAAGGGCTTGACCATGTCGCCCTTGTTAAATTCGCCGAGATCTCCGCCACGTTTTTTCGACGGGCAAATGGAATACTGCTTGGCCAGTTTGTGAAAATCGCCTCCCTTGGCCAGCTTGTCTTTGATGGCAAGGCACTCTTTTTCGGTTTTCACTAAGATGTGGCAGGCACAGGCTTTAGGCATGGGATTCCTCAAAAATTTCACTGTATAGACTGGTTGTGTCGATGACGCATTGCTCTTCGTCCGTTCCGCCGAGGCGGTATAAGACTCCGTCGTTCTCCGGCAAGCCACGATGAACCATGGCGGACGCATCGGTATGAGGCACCTTACGCCAGCGATTTGTTGCCGGGTAAATTGCCGGACCCGATTGCTCGCAGGAGCAAGTTGGCCATTATACCCGAAATCGCTTTTCTTCACAGCGTACTCGTTCTCAGCTTAAGACCTAGTTCCGTTGAATAGCCCATGGATCGTGCGGTGATTTTTAATTCAGGGTTCACGACATAATAGGTGGGGAAGGCCGAAATACGGTAGTTGCCGGCGGTATTTCGGTCACCCAGTAAAACCGGCATCGACAGTCCCAGGTCTTCAACGAAGCGAACCACCTCAGCGGGATGCTCATAATCCAAAGCCACGGCGATGACCCTGACGCCTTGTTTCTCAGCCAGCGTTTCGAGATTCGGCATGCTGACCCTGCATATGGTGCACCAGGGGGCAAAAAAATACAGCACGCTGGTTTCGCCCTTGAGCTCGGCAAGGCTGAACCGGGTGTCCGGTTGTGCGAGTGTCGGCAACGAAAAATAGGGTGCGGGACTGGAACCGTCGCTGCTGAGCAAATCGGATTCCCGCCAGGCGCTGAACAGTAAAAAGAGCACGGTTGCGATGGTCAGTTCGATAATAAACTTTTTTATAATTTTCATCCTATTACATATTTTACTCTGTTGTAGAGTGAAAAAAGTTTAACTTTTTTATTGAAAAATGACGAGCCGGCCATAGATAGATTTATGAGGACGCCTGACAGGGTCCAGACCAAACAACCAATTGAAAAATAAGCCTAATACTGGTTCTTTAAGAAGAGTAAAGGGCAATATCGCTTTCTTACGAGGATATAATTATGCGTACTGTAGACCTTTCACCACTTTATCGTTCTTTCATCGGTTTTGATCACTTGGCTTCTTTAATGGATGCCGCGGCCCGCACCGACAAACAACCCAGCTATCCGCCATACAATATCGAGGCTTTGGATAAAGATAAGTACCGCATTACCATGGCGGTTGCCGGATTCTCGCAGCAGGAGCTGACGATACAGTCTGAAAACAGCACCTTGACCGTCAGTGGCGTTAAGGCAGACAAGGGCGAACAGGCTCCGCGTAATTTTATCCACCAGGGCATTGCCGAGCGTAATTTCGAGCGCAAGTTTCAGCTCGGTGATCATGTCAAGGTACTGAGTGCAGACCTTGAAAACGGCCTGCTGAGCATCGACCTGCAGCGGGAGATCCCGGAGGCGCTGAAACCGCGCACCATTGAAATCGGCAAGGGCAATTTGCTGGAAAACAACTAAAAGCCTATCTCCTTTCTCCCTGAACACGCCGCTCACTGAGCGGCGTTTTTGTTCCCGGGCTCTTCCAGTTCGCTGCGCATTTTTTCAAGTGCCTGGATTTTGCGCCGGGCGATGTCGAGCTGTTCCTCACTCAAGCCCGCGGCCTGTCCACGTTC
>JBNKEN010000056.1:0-5945 GCA_050288805.1 Pseudoalteromonas sp. | reverse complement strand
ACTCCATTTTTTTCAACAACATACTTGATGACAACAGCCATGGTTTCTCCCGGTTACACTGTTTTTTTATACAGTAAACCTGTTGTGCAGTGAATGCAAGCAGTGGAGGATTAAATTTTTGACTTTTTGACGCTCGTTGTCTTTATTTAAGAAACTATTTACTTTATCCCACAGGGAATCAAGGAGGAAGGTATGAAGTATGTAGCTGCTGTATTACTGGGATTGGCGTCTGTTTTTGCATCGTTGGCTGATGCCGAAGAGAAAACGGATGTTACCCAGGCCGAACAGGCGGAAGTCTTGCTGGTCGATATCAACCAAGCCACGGAAAAGGAACTGCTGGCTCTACCTGGTATCGGTAAGAAAAAGGCTGCCGCCATCATTCAATATCGGGAGTCGAAGGGCAAAATTGCGTCTCTCGATGAATTGCAGAAGATCCCAGGCGTAGGTAAGAAAGCGGTCGCCAAGATCGAAGGCAGAGTACGTTTCTGAAACTATTTCCATTATTCCAAGCAAAAGGGCAGCTAGCTGCCCTTTTTTATGGCCTGCTCAAGGTAAGGTAACGCGAATAGAATGCAAACGGGCGTAACAGCCAGGGGATAGGCCGTTCCTGCCAGTAAAAGCCAAGGCAGCATCATCCAACTGTCTAGAGTGGCAATGAGCAAAAATAGCGGGGTGATCAGCAGAAGTTTAATGATATTCAGCATGATTTTTTTGCCCGGCGGCATTGCAGCCAAAGCCTGGTTCACAATCTCCCGTCTTTTTGTATGGTTGAGCCCCTGTAGAACCGGAACTTGGCTTAACAAGAAATACATTTTACTTGCCTTTCAGTAGGTGGGCCGTCAAGACAACGAGCGCGAGAACGCTGTAAAAGGCAAAGATCACCTGCATCCATCCGGGCATGCTCAGGCCAAGAAATTGCCAGCTGATGGCTCCGCAATCGCCGGTCGCGGCAAAAAAGCTCGGGATCCATTCGTGCAGTGGCATAAATTCGGGAAAATTGGGAACGATTTCACAGCTGAACGCAAAAGGATCCGTGGTGTTCTGCATTTCTATGTGTTCGGAAGCCAATCGCCAACCCCAGATCCCCGCAACCAACCAGATTGCAAAGCCGCTGAAGCGCCATAGTGGCTTTTCCGGGGCGACCGCGCCAACTAATCCTGCGGCGACGATACCAAGCGTAGCGGTGCGCTGATAGATGCACATGATACAGGGAGCGAGGTCCATAAAATATTGGAAGTAAAGTGCGGCACATTCAAGCGCGAAACCCGAAAAAGCGAGCAGCAGCCAGGCTGAGCGTTGTGTCGCCAGCTGAGATAAACGGTTCATAATTATTCCCTTTTGTTTTGGCGGATTATGACGTAGAAGCCGTAGCTTGGGCAAGTCCATAAAAAAGGCCGCAAATCGCGGCCTGTTTTTCATACAAATTTTAATGCCCGCCGGCAGTGGGGTTTATACCTGAATGGTGGTTGATAAGCTGCCACTGGTACAGGTGCTCGGTAAAGTCCGCCAGGAAGAAGTAGGTAAATACCAAACCAACGATACTCAGTACGACGGTGTAGGGCAGCGCCATGTAGACCATGCGACCGTATGAGAGCCTTAGAACCGGCGCCAGGGTCGAGGTCAGCAGGAACAGAAACGCAGCCTGACCGTTTGGCGTAGCGATGCTGGGGAGGTTTGTGCCTGTATTGATGGCTACGGCCAGCAGATCGAACTGATCGCGGGTAATATGCCCCTGGTTAAGCGCTGCAGCCACTTCGTTGATGTACACGGTGCCGACGAATACGTTATCGCTGACCATGGAGAGTAAGCCGTTGGCGGCGAAGAACATCACCAGCTGCAGATTACCCTCAAATGTCAGTACCCAAGTGATGACAGGTGCAAACAGGTGTTGGTCGATAATCACGGCGACGATACAGAAAAAGACGCAGAGCAGTGCGGTGAAGGGCAAGGCCTCTTCGAACGCATGACCCAGCTGGTGTTCTTCTATGATACCCGCCGACGCCGTTGCCAGGATAATCACGGACAGGCCGATCAGACCCACCGCGGCCAGGTGGAAGGCCAGGCCGAAAATCAGCCAAACGGCAATGAAGCTTTGGATGATCAGGTTAACCGTATCGCGTTTGGTGCGTTTGCTGTCCTGATGCTTTTCAAAATCCACCAGGATCTGATGGATGGCTTCCGGCAGACGGGCACCGTAACCGAAGGTCTTGGTTTTTTCCAGTAGAATCGTGGTCAGGATACCGAATCCGAGCACGGGCAGGGTAATCGGTGACATGCGCATAAAGAATTCAACGAAGTCCCAACTTGCCCGGTGGGCGATGATCAGGTTTTGCGGCTCACCAACCATAGTACATACACCACCCAGAGCCGTGCCTATTGAGGCATGCATCAATAGGTTGCGCAAAAACGCGCGAAATTCTTCAAGCTCTTCGCGTTTGATATCCCGTACCTGGTTATCATCACTGATATCGTGATCGGATGAATAGTCTTTGCCGGAGGCGACCTTGTGATAGATGCTGTAAAAGCCCATGGCAACGGCGATGACCACAGCCATAACAGTCAGGGCGTCGAGGAAGGCGGATAAGAAGGCAGCCGATGCGGCAAAGGCGACCGACAACACCGTTTTGCTGCGCACCTTGGTAACCAATCGGGTGAATATGAACAGCAGCAGATCTTTCATAAAGTAGATACCCGCAACCATAAAGATCAGCAGCAGGATCACGTCGAGGTTTTGGGCTATCTCGTGTTCAACCTGCCCGGTTGTCGTCATGCCTATCAGCAGTGCCTCGATGGCCAGCAGGCCTCCCGGTTGCAGGGGATAACACTTCAGTGCCATCGCCAGGGTAAAAATGAATTCGAGAACAAGCGCCCAACCGGCCAGATAAGGATTCAGATGGAAGAGAACCGGATTGATAACTAAAAATGCGATTATTGTATTTTTATACCATTGCGGCGCATTACCTAAAAAATTCTTGGCAAATGCAGAGACTAAACTCTGTTGCATAGGTTTTCCTTTTATTGTTGTGCAGTTAAGCAATTAACTTGACGGTTAAATTAAATCAGCGAAGCGCGGGTGTAAACTATAATTCCACGAACGGTGGCAATGTACCCTTTTTGCTTCTCAATCCGGCGCTATGCCTTGAGTTGTCTGTCCCTGATTTAACTAATTTTAGCCTAACTTTATGATGTTATAGTTAAATGCTAACGTTTTTGCAAAGTGTCAGAAGGCGTGGTGAGGCTTTATCCAAAGCAATATGACAGTTTACTTGTTAGTTCTTGATCATCTGGTACAATCAGTCGGATTAGAACAATTTCAATACATAACCAGAAATCGAGTGGAAGTGAATGAGAATTTTTAAAGCCAAAAGCCCAGCTGGCTTTGCTGAAGAGTACATCGTAGAGTCCATCTGGAATGGTGAATTTCCGCCCGGTTCCATTCTGCCTGCAGAGCGCGAATTGTCGGAACTTATCGGCGTTACACGGACGACCTTGCGTGAAGTGTTGCAACGTCTCGCTCGGGATGGCTGGTTGACCATTCAACATGGTAAGCCGACTCGTGTGAATAATTTCTGGGAAACCTCGGGCTTGAACATTCTGGAAACCTTGGCGCGTCTCGATGAAGATAAAATGCCGGAGTTGACGGATCATTTGCTGTCTGCACGAACCAATATCGCAGCCATCTACATGCGTGCGGCGATCAAAATGGACAGCGATGCCGTGGTGCATATTTTCGATGACATGGATAAGGTTGAAGACACGGGTCCGGCATTTGCCGAGTATGATTATCGTGTTCATCACCAGTTGGCCGCGATCGGTAAAAACAAAATTTATGTGCTGATTTTAAACGGCTTTAAAGGTTTCTATTCAAAAATCGGCGGTCATTACTTTTCTGATCCGCGTACCCGAGATCTGGCCCGTAAGTTCTATGCCGATCTTGTCGAGCTGGCGCGCAAAGGCGATCACGACAAAGCGATTTTGCTGATGCGTAAATACGGTCTGGAAAGCGGCGAGTTATGGCAAGAAATCCGTGCCACCATGCCGGAAAACATCATGGACTGAAATCAGTTTCCATAAAAAGGCCTCGCAATAGCGGGTTTTTTTTATGCGGTCTCTATGTTCAATTTTCTCGATGGTACTCATCGTAAAATCCGATTGTCCTTTTGCCGGGGGAGTCAGTAGTATTAGCGCCAGCCTAAATTAAAATGGCGAAGTGTTAATTTAACTTTTCCCTTGGTTTTTATAACTTTGCCACTATATTATTCGGCACAGGCACAAATACTGTGTGACAGGATATTTACTCAAACTAATTTGGAGATAAAAATGGGTGTATTAGTAGGCCGCAAGGCGCCAGACTTTACCGCTGCTGCTGTATTGGGTAACGGTGAAATCGTAGACAGCTACAACCTGCATGAAAAAATCGCGGGCAAGAAAGCCGTTATCTTTTTCTACCCACTGGACTTCACCTTTGTATGTCCTTCAGAACTGATCGCGTTCGACAAGCGTTATGAAGAGTTCCAAAAGCGTGGTGTTGAAGTGATCGGTGTATCTATCGACTCTCAGTTTTCTCATAACGCATGGCGTAACACGCCTGTGAATGAAGGCGGTATCGGTGCGGTTAAATATGCACTGGTTGCTGACGTTAAGCACGAAATCTGTCAGGCGTACGACGTTGAGCACCCTGAAGCAGGTGTTGCTTTCCGTGGTTCATTCCTTATCGATGAAGCCGGTGTTGTTCGTCACCAGGTTGTTAACGACCTGCCTCTGGGCCGTAACATTGACGAAATGCTGCGTATGGTTGACGCACTGGCATTCCACAGCGAGCACGGTGAAGTATGCCCTGCCGGTTGGACTGAAGGTAAAGCCGGTATGGACGCAAGCCCTGAAGGCGTTGCCAAGTTCCTGTCTGAGCACGAAGGCGCTCTGTAAGCAGAACGTTTTCAAAAAGCCGCACTGGGTGCGGCTTTTTTATGCCTGAAATCCAGTGCTGAATCGGCCGAAGTATAAAAAGCCGGGAGCTTTGTACGTCACTTTGGATAAGGGTAGGGCTGAGAAAAGAGTAAGAAGATTAATTGTTTTATCTTCGTCTTTTGAAGGCGATGAGAGGCTCTACGCCGCGGGGCACTCCGAATATAAAAAGCCGGGAGCTTTTTTAAACGCCGTAGGCGGCCCTTTGGGTGAGGGGACGGATAGCCCGAATATAAAAAAACCTTGCCGAGGCAAGGTTTTTAAATTCAGTTATCAGCTGAAGCTGACCGGACGGCGTTCACGCTTGGTGTTGCTGCGCGGGTCCTTGAAGCTGCGTTGCTCTTTAAAGCTACGTGGTTCTTTGAAGCTACGTGGTTCTTTAAAGCTGCGCTTACGCGGTTCCTTGTTGTCCCTGTCCGCAGATTTATTATCTGCCGGATGGTCGCTCAGGGTCATCTTCATTGGACGCTGGCAAATATATACACCCTGGAAGTGCGCCAGTACATCGCTCGGCATGTCTTTTGGCAATTGTACCGTGCTGTGCTCTTCATACAGACGGATATCACCGATGAACTTGCTTGATATGTCCGCTTCGTTGGCAATGGCACCGACAATGTTTTTCACCTGAACACCGTGGTCTCTGCCCACTTCGATGCGATAGGTGTCCATCGGGCCCATTTCTGCCGAGTTACGGCGCTCGCGTGGTTTGCTTTCGCGCGGGCCACGTTCCTGACGTTCACCGCGCTCGCGACGTTCACCACGCTCGCTGCGCTCAGCGCGTTCACGGCGTGCCGGGGCTGCGATTTCTTCCACCTTCAGCGGAGTCGCTTGTTGTGCCAGGCACAACAGGGCGCCGGCCAGGTCTTCCAGGCCGAGATCCAGCTTACCGGCCAATTCGGTGGCAACCTGGTTAAAGAACGCGATGTCTTTGTGTTCAAGAGCGGCAGCCAGTTTGGTTTGCAGGGCGGCAATACGCTTCT
>JBNKEN010000055.1:0-2834 GCA_050288805.1 Pseudoalteromonas sp. | reverse complement strand
TTCTTGCCAGTGCCAAAGATCCAGCGCTTTACCTATCTTACGGTGATCGCGTTTTTCGGCTTCTTCGAGACGCTGCAGGTAGGCCTTAAGTTGTTTCTTATCGGCCCAGGCGGTGCCGTAGATACGTTGCAACATCTTGTTGTCTGAATTACCGCGCCAGTACGCACCGGCCACCTTCATCAGCTTGAAGTGTTGACAGAATTTCATATTCGGCACGTGTGGACCACGACACATGTCGACGTATTCTTCGTGGTGGTAAAGACCTGGGCGGTCGTCCTTGGCGATGTTTTCGTCAAGAATTTCAATTTTGTAGGTTTCGCCGCGCGCTTCGAACGTATCGCGCGCTTCTTGCCAGCTTACGGTCTTTTTGATGACGTCGTAATTGGTCTTAGCCAAGTCCAGCATACGCTTTTCAAGCGCTTCCAGATCTTCCTGAGTCAGCGAATGTTCCATGTCGACGTCGTAGTAGAAGCCGTTATCTATGGTCGGGCCGATGGCCATTTTCGCATCGGGATACAGCTGCTTGATTGCATGACCGATAAGGTGGGCACAGGAGTGACGGATAATTTCAAGGCCGTCTTCGTCTTTTGCAGTGATGATTTCAAGCGCTGCATCTTCGTTAATCAGATCGCATGCGTCGACGCGCTGGCCATTCACACGACCGGCGATGGTCGCCTTTGCAAGGCCGGGGCCGATATCCAGCGCAACATCAAGGGTTGAAACGGGGTTTTCAAAAATACGCTGACTTCCGTCAGGAAGGGTAATTACTGGCATTATTAATCCTTTCTACAGTGGTGACACCTACGCCGCGCCACGTGTATGGTTTTATTTTCAAATAAATGGGTTATTCAACAACGCTTTTACCAACAAGCATTGTCCAAATTTTGCCGCTCTTGAGAACGGGTCGCGCTATTTTGTCGTGTCCACGCTGTAAAAACAAGGCATCGCCCGGAAATTGACAAAATTAATCGGCAAATCATACTCAAATTAATATCTCTGAGATGACTCAGTCCGATGGTACAGAAAAACAGCTTCACCTTCGCCAGTTTAAACCTGCTTAATTATCTCGCTCCCCCGTTTTGTTTTTACCAGAAAGATGCCCGCTACAATGACCAGGTTTGGACCAGTAAACAGGCTTGGCTTGGGGATTTGCTACAACACATTAAACCCGATGTCATTGGCTTTCAGGAAGTATTCAGCCTTAGCGAACTTGAAAAAATATGCAAAAAGTACGAACTGCCCTACTTTACCGCCGTCGACACGCCCGGATTCAGCGAAGAAGCGGGTGCCTTTAACCGACCCGTATGCGCTATAGCGGCCAGATACCCGTTCAGCCGGGTGACCACGGTTCGCCCTGATGATGAGGTATGCGATTATTTTCACTGCGATAAAGATTCCGTCTTTAACCGCCACCCGGTTCGCGTACAAATGACGTTGCCCGGGTTAGGCGAGCTGGTCGTTTATTGTGTCCATTTCAAATCACAGCGCAGAGCGGCTGTGCCCGGGCTGATGCCTTTGGTCAGCGAGGCCAGTCAGCTCATGGTCAGTGAAACACTCGGGAGCATGCAGTCTCATATCAGCCGCTCTTTGGAATCTTGTGTTCTTTATTATGACGTGTTACTCAACCAGTTATCGCACGGGCAACCCAGTGTGGTACTCGGCGATTTCAACAACCGCCTGGAGGATGTTTCTTTATCCATGCTTGGCCGTTGCGACGGCGAAATCGGCCTGACGGATGCCAGACACCTGGCCAAGGCACATGCGGCGCCGACCCATTACTACATGGGAAAAGGCAATATACTGGATTACATCCTGCTGTCGCCGCAATTCGATCCCAATCACAGCGAAAGCAGAATAGCGCTGATTGAATTCGGACAGGCCGACGGGCATCTCGACAAAAGTGGCGTTGAGGATCTTGCAACCAGCGATCATGCCGCGATTTGGACGCGTCTTGGTCTACGCGATCTGTCACTTTGAGACGCGCTCAGATATAATTCGCCTCATGCTAACTAAAAGAGAATTAATATGAAAACCTGTGGTGTCGAAATTAAAGGCAGTGAAGTGCTGTTGTGCCTGCTAAGTAAAGAAGCCGATGTCTTTGATATCCGCGACGTACGCCAGACCCGGTTCGTTTTGAACGATGCCAATGATACCGATCAGATCCGCAAGTTTCAGTTCGATTTCGCCAAACTGATGGCCGACTATCAAATCGATTCGGTTGCCATTCGTCAGCGTCCTCACAAGGGCAAATTTGCCGGTAGCGCGCCAGGTTTTAAGCTGGAAACCGCCATCCAACTCATCGAGGAGCTGGACGTTCGCCTGTTATCGGGCACTGAGATTAAAGAACAGTTGAAACGTAACCCGATTCCGGTCGACTTTGCCGAAACCGGGCTTAAAAAATATCAGGAGCAGGCGTTCGAAAACGCCTATGTGTACATCATGAAGCGTACGTACCAAAAAGACTGACCACTGCAAAGGCCGGCGCCGCTGCGCCGGCCTCAATTCTGCTTTATTTTGGTGTTCACCCCCCTATCGCTGTACCATTAGACTGTTCCGCAGTCATTATCCAGGAAGCCCATGCTGCATTTTTTTGAACGTTTCACCCGTCCTTTTCCCGATTCGCCGGTTGAGCAGCCGCCGAAAGGGCTTTTCGCCTTTTGCCGTCATTACACCAAAGGAATGGAAGCGTCCTTGTTGGCCATGTCTCTGTGCGCTGCCCTGATGGCCGTGCTGGAGGTGTCGCTGTTCAGCTTTATGGGTCAGCTGGTAGACTGGTTGGGGCAAATGACGCCTGCAGAACTGTTTGAAACCAAGCGTACTGCGTTGGTCACCAT
>JBNKEN010000054.1:0-12375 GCA_050288805.1 Pseudoalteromonas sp. | reverse complement strand
CGCTGAATTTCAAAAGCTTGTCGAGCCAGTCGAGGGTGCCCTTGATCGTTGCCGCCGCGGAGGAAAAATCCCGTGTTATATGAGGCAGGTGGTGGGCCTCATCAATGACATAGATACAGTTTTCCGGCTCCGGCAGGATTTTCCCGCCGCCGAGTTCAAGATCCGCCAACAGCAGGCTGTGGTTGATCACCAGTACGTCCATTTGGGCAATACGCTGGCGGGCGAGATGAAAGGGGCAGGTCTGGTGTGCCTTCATCTGGCGCTGGCAGGCATGCTTGTCGCAGCAAATAAGATTCCACACCTTGTCGGGTATGGTGTCCGCCCAGCTGTCGCGGTCGCCGCTCCATTTTTTGTCATGGTATGCGCGGTGCAGATGGCTCAGGCATTTTTGTTCCATTTCACTGAGCGGCGAGGACAGCGTCGGCATCAGGGCCAGCTGGCTTTGGTCGTCGTCGCTGACGGCGGCATTGAGCTTTTGTACGCAGATGTAGCGCTGGCGTCCCTTGACCAGATCGTATTTGAAATCCAACCCACTGTGCTTGGCGAAGAAGGGCAGCTCCTTGCCGATCAGCTGCTCCTGGAGGGCGACCGTGGCGGTGGAGATCACCAGCTTACGTTTTTTACTCAGCGCCAGCGGCAGGGCGCCGAGGCAGTAGGCGAGGGATTTACCGGTGCCGGTGCCGGCTTCCACCACGCAGATCTTCTGCTTCTTGTTGTACTCACCGGCCAGGGTCTTGGCGATTTCGGCAACCAGGTAATTCTGGCTGCTGCGCGGGCGATAGTCTTCCAGGGATTCGGCGACCCGTTGGTGGATTTGCCGTATGGTTTTTTTTAATGCATCCGAAAGCATATCTTGCCCAAGGTTATGTATAAATTCACAGTGTTTGGTATTTTACTCCGCCCTCAGAAAGCGCTGCAAGGAGTTATATCAATTTGCAACAAGTATCTTACCTTGACGTTAGTTAATGAAGGGGTTGTGCCGTGATTTTTGAATATTAACGTTAGCGGCTGGAGTTATGGATTGGGGGTGTTATGGAAAATTTGTTTCGGAATGAGGCGACCATTCACTTGGGTATCACGCTGGAATCGCTTCTCTAAACCGTTTCAAAGCTTAAGGTGATAAGAATGACTGAAAGCAACCTGAATAAACTAAAGTTGGAAACCAAAGGGGAAGCAGTGAAAGCGGAACTAGCTCATTGTGTCATGTTTATGGAACAAATTATCCGAAAATGATTCGTCATCACATAACCGAGGCCGAACAGAGAGATACTTCGGTGAATTCGAATCAATGCAGTGTAAATATTTTGTTGTATAAATGTTGATACTGTGATTAGCTTTAGTCACTTCCTAACCAGGAAGTAATTAATTTCATTAAAAAAAGGAAAAAATAATGAAACTAACACTAAAAAAGCAAGAACTGAAAAACCTTTCTTCTGATCTGCAAGATCTTCCTATGGAAGCGACGCCAAAAGTGGGCGGTGGTATCTCTGATGCGGCGGGTTGCCCAGTAACTACAGGTCAACCTTGGTCAGAAGTTCAATGTCCGGCAGACACAAATTCAGAACTGTGCTAATGCAAGGTTTTTAGATTATCAATGGGCAGGGACGTCTGTCTCTGCTCATTGATATTTTCCTCTTACTAAATATAGAGGCCCCTTCATTTCTTCTTAATTTCAGATTGATTTTCGTACACGGGCCAAGGCAATCACCTGGCGGAATAATCATAGATACGGTTCATGGATATCCATCATAGGAAATGATTGCAACTGTGCGCACGCTCAAGGAAATATATGACGTCAACGTTATTGGGAACGCAACAACAAGAAAGTGACATCCGGGAAATTTTATCTGCAGTTGCGTCGACCGTATCTAATAATCTATCGAACAATGATAATTTAGGCTTGTTGAGCGGGTTATCAGGGCAGTTGCTGTTTCTTTTTAATGCCTACCACTTAGACAGCAATTTGGTTGATGAGCGGATGTTTGCCGAGCAATTAGATCATCTACAAGAAAAATTACATAAACAATCGATGGAATTGGGCGGGGGGTTGGCGGGCCAGGCTTGGCTTCTGGAGTACCTCAATCAGTCTGCTGCGAGCGACTACGATTCGGAACTAATGGAAGGTATAGATACCATCTTTTCCAGGACATTATTGCGTGAGGTTTGGCCGGGAGAGTTGGAAATGGTGTTAGGCCTTGCAGGTTATGCGCCCTTTATTGCACGACGTGCCCGTTATACGTATCAAGGTGCCTTGTATGCAGCCCTTGTTCGACACTTTTCCGATACCGCGACCCGTTTTGAAAATGGGCAAATTACCTGGTCGCAACCGGAACACTCCAGGTACCGGCTAGCAAAAAATAAACGGCAGAACCCCGAGTATAATTTAGGTCTGGCCCACGGCGTGCCCGGTATTATCGCGGCTCTGTTGCCGGCGGTGAATATTCCTGAGTTAAAATTGCAAGTTAGCGAATTGCTGGAAGGCAGCTGTGACTGGCTTTTGGCGCAGCAGAATCCGGATAAAAATGGGTTCGCCTGTTTTGGCGCCCTTGCCGGAGGAGAATGTAACTCCAGACTTGGCTGGTGTTATGGCGACCTCAGTATAGCCCTGACCGTGGCCCGGACAGGGAAAGCGCTTGGTCGTCCCGACTATTTGGCGCGAGCGCTGGAAATTGCGTTACATGCATCTAAACGTGATGCCCGGGCCAGCCTTATTTATGACTCAGGCTTGTGCCACGGTTTTGTCGGTTTAATGTTGATGTATCAGGTATTAAACCAAGTTATGCCGCACCCTCAGTTGGAGCAGGCTGCTAAAGTTTGGCTGGACTTCAGCCTCAAGCAATACCGAAAAAAAGGCATCGAAGCCTTTTATGCTTTCGACAGCATCAACCAGAAACACAAAGAAGATTTCAGTTTTTTAACCGGCTATGCCGGCGTAGGCTTGGCATTTATCGGCATATTAAACAACGATACCGACTGGACCGATTGCCTGTTATTGACATAAGGAAGTGAGAATATGTCTCAATTTATTAAAAATGCGCCTTTTTTTGTAATTCGGACGCCGCGCCTTCCTCTGCAGCTGCTTGATGGTTTTTCACGTAATGATATCAATCATGACGAGTTGCTTGAAGCCTGGCTGGCTATGCCGGGGGTGAAGGAAGCGATATACCTGGCAAGTCCGTCCTTATTGGAACGTCTTGAACAATGGCGACAAAAACCCGACTCCAAACAGGGGCGGAAAGTCGCCCGAGCCCTTATCAAATATATGGTCCGTATGTGTTCGAGGCCAACGCCTTTCGGGTTGTTTTCCGGCATTCATAAAGGAAAGGTGGCGGATTCCACCAATTTAATGAGCGCGGGGCACGTTAAGGACCGGCGAAAAACCCGACTGGATATGTTTTACCTGTCGGCGCTCAAAAAGCATCTGGTAAAGGATGCAGCACGTTCGGGTACACTCACCTATAAACCGAATCCATCGCATTATTTTATCGGCGACGATTGCCGATATATTGAAACAAGCCACCGAGGGGAGGGTCTGCAATACAAGTTAAGTTCGGTCGATTCCGACGAATACGTTCAATTTGTACTGAGGGCGACAGAAAGTGGCCTCAGCTTTAATGCGTTGGTCGATGCCTTTTATGTGGAATTTTCGGGGATAGAAAAGGCGGATATCGAAGACTATTTACAGGCGCTGATCGACGAAGGTATGTTGGTGGCCGATATCCCTTTACCCTTAACCGGTGACTCGCCAGACCAAGCGCTGCTTAAATCTATTCTGGCCATCGAGGCGCATGAATTAGCCGATCAGTTTGCCACGGCCCTGGCGCAGCTTGAACAGCTGGATAGTGAAAATAGCGGTGATATTAAGCCATACAAGGCATTGATTGAGCATTTTGAGAACCTGCCTGTTAAGCCCAAAGAGAACCGTCTGTTTCAAAGCGATACCTATCGTGCATTTGACAGCTGCCAGTTAAGTGAAACTGAAATCAAGAGAGTGGTACGGCAAGTTGAGTTGATTTCAGGGTTAAATGCGGCAGATACAAACAACCCCCTCGATCATTTTATTAGCCAGTTTAATAAACGTTTTGAAGGCCAGTTTGTTCCGTTGAATCAGGTTCTGGATGACGAATCCGGGATCAGCCTGTCAAATGAAACCAGCTACGATGCCCCTTTAATTGCGGGCCTTAATCTTAATCGACAACAAAGCATAATGCCTGCGCCGCCCGCCGTTACTCTACTGGACAAACTGATTGAAGATGCCATTACCTTGCCGGGAAACCGTGGCAAGGATTGCATCGTGCTTAACAGCAAGGAGTTGAAAGGAAAATTAAAAAATAAGCAGGCTACGACAAGATATCCCGGCTCTTTCGCTGTAATGCTTAGCGCCTATGAAGATGATAAGAAAAACCCGGTATATAAATTCAGGGGCGGTTACGGGCCTTCTTCAGCCAATTTGCTTGGCCGCTTCTGCCACCTTGACGAGTCGCTGAAAAATGATGTTATTGAAGAACTGAATAAGGAGCAGGCGCAATCACCCGATGTGGTCTTCGCCGAAGTGGTGCATATGCCGGAAGGTCGTCCCGGCAACGTGATTGCGCGCCCGCATTTGCGCCGATATGAAATCGTTTTTATGGCTGACAGTAGTCTGGATAATGAGTTTCAGATCCCGTTAAGCGATTTATATGTGTGGGTCGAAGGTAAAAAAGTAAAGCTGTGGAGCAAGCGCTTGAATAAGCAGATCGTGCCTCGCCTTTCAAGTGCCCATAATTACACCTCTCGTAGCCTGAATGCCTATAAATTCCTGTGTATGCTTCAGCATCAGGAGGGAAGAGGCCCCAACTTTAGAATGCCCTTTAGCACCAATCGTGATGTGTTTGTGCCGTGCATTATGTTGGACAACCTGATCCTCAATGAAAAAACCTGGCGCATTGAGCGGGAGCTGTTGGAAAAAGTTGCAAAAAGTGGCGAAAGCTACGGTGTGGAACTGGAATCGCTGTGTCAAAAATACCGGCTTGATCCATTCGTCAATTTTGCAATGCGTGACAATGTGTTGCAACTGGATTTACGCAATCCCGACATGCTGGCGATTTTGCTTGATGAAACCAAAGGTTATACCCGAATTGAGCTAAAAGAAGTGTTAAGCCGCAAATTCAGGTCGAGGGTGACGGATGATAAGGGAAACCATTACGACAATGAAATTATTTTGCCCTTTATCAACACCCAAGCAACGCCTGTTCGTCATTATATTGATGATCCTTTGGCCAACATTGCTGCTAAGCCGATAAAACGTCGTTTCAGCGCGGGGTCCGAATGGTTAAGCCTAAAAATTTATTCCGGCAATTCTCAGGTGGAAAATGTACTCCATGAGAATATTTTGCCTCTGATTGAGGAAAATGCAGAACTGTTCGATAAATGGTTTTTTATCCGTTATGGCGATCCGGATTGGCATATCCGTCTGCGTTTTCAAGGTGAACCCGCCATTCTATGCGGACAACTTTTACCCAAGCTAAACGCCATGCTTGATCCCATGATAGAGAGCGGCAAGCTGCACAAAGTAGAACTGATGACATACGAGCGAGAGGTAGAGCGGTATGGCGGACCTGATAGCATGACCTTAATCGAGTCTCTTTTCATGGCAGATAGCATGTTGATTGCCAAGGTTTGCCGCTTAATCGGTGAGCATGATGAAAGTATACGATGGCGTGTGAGTTGTTTGTGTATTGAGCGTTTACTGGCACTATTTGAATTTGATGAGCAGGCACGTTTTGCACTTATTGACAGGTTACGGAAAAATTTTGGCACAGAATTCAATGAAAACGGTGAGTTACGAAAAAAACTGGGTGCGCGGTTCAGATTTTATGAAAGCCAGATGAAAGAAGACAGCAACAAGCTGAATATGGAATATTCAGGCGAGCTATGTGACGCACAAAAGTCGATGCAAGACCTGCTGGGTAAGTGGCAAGCAAGCGTGGCCTCTGTTGTGGCGGACTTAAACAAACTGATAAAGGACCGGCAGCTTAATTGTCCACGAGATGCTTTGCTGAGTTCTATATTGCATATGCATAACAACCGTATGTTCAAGGCATACGGCAGGGCCCAGGAGTTCGTCATCTATGACTTGTTGAGGCGAAAATACCTGGGTGATAATGTCGCTGGTTAACGCTCCGCCGACCGTTGCATAAAGCTCAACGTACACTCTGCCGTTTGAATAATGTTAGATTCCAAGCGGCAGGGTGGCTGAGCTCAGTAATTTTATTTAGCTGCGATCCCAAGTTTTCTTTCGTATCATACCCAAATCTTTATTCTATAAGCAGTCGCTATTTCTATGCCGGAACCTCAGTGCATTTACACCGGATTCATTCTTTCAGCACAGGCAGTCAAAACGGACGGTGGCGTGCAGTATGTTTTTTGGTTGCACAGTGAAGCCGGTCCGTTAAAGGTAGTCACTGAGCCCCAGCGCTTGGTGTTCTTTATTCCTGAGCGGGTAAAGTTGCAGGCCGTGAGGATTTTGGAACAGGTCGGGTGCAAAACCTCGGTTAAAGATTCCACGCTGAAGGATTTTGATGGCGGTGCAGTGCTGGCCTGTTATTTTTTATCCCTCAGCGATTATTACCGGGGACGGGAATCGCTTGAAAATGCGGGGCTTCGTTGTTTCGAAGGTGATATCAGGCCGGTGGAGCGCTACCTGATGGAACGCTTTATTCGGGGAGGGGTCTGGGTCCATGGCCGGGCAGAGCAAAGAACGACGCACATTGAAATCACCCACGCCAGATTAAAGGCCAACCCGGATGTATCCTGCAACTTTAATATCGTCTCCCTTGATATCGAATGCAGTGGACAGGGGGTATTGTTTTCCGTGGGATTGGTCGCTGCCGGCAGCAAAAAAGTATTGATGGTAGGTTCACCGCAATCCGGCGCCGAACCATGGATTGAATGGGTAACGGACGAAAGCGCGCTACTGCTCAGATTGTGCGAACTATTCGCGGAATTGGACCCGGATCTGGTGATCGGCTGGAACGTGATTAATTTCGATTTTCGTCTGTTATATGAGCGGGCGGAAGCGCTGGGAATCAAACTGAGCCTTGGCCGGGACGGTGAACGCGTGCAGTTTCGTGATTCTAAGGTGAGTCCCCTGTTGTTACCAGGTAGGGCAGTGCTTGACGGCATCGACATGCTGAAAAATGCGACCTATCAATTTCATAGATTTAGCCTGGCTAACGTGGCAGCAGAGGTGCTTGGCGAGGAAAAACTGATCTCCGGGGGCAACCGGCTTGAGGAGATAGAGCGCCAATTTAGAGAAGACAAACAGGCGTTGGCGAGATACAACCTGGTTGATTGTCAGCTGGTCATGGCGATTTTTGAGAAACTGAAGCTAACCGAGTTTGCCCGCATTCGGACGCAGCTGACAGGTTTGGCGTTGGAGCGCTTGGGAGGCTCGGTCGCTTCCTTTACCAACCTTTACTTGCCACTGCTTCATCGTAGCGGTTATGTGGCGCCCGATAGCGGCGACCATGGTTTAACGTTTGAAAGCCCCGGCGGGTATGTCATGGACTCAACACCCGGGCTTTATCGCAACGTTTTGGTGCTCGATTTCAAGAGCCTTTACCCCTCTATCATGCGTACCTTTCATGTCGATCCGCTTGGTCTCGTCGAAGGTCTGCTGGCGCCCGGCAGCGCTATTCCCGGATTCAACGGTGCATGTTTTTCAAGGGAACATCACCACTTGCCTCGCCTGATTGCAGAATTAGCCGCAGCCAGACAAGGGGCAAAGGATCAAGGCGACAGTATGTTGTCACAGGCTATCAAGATCATCATGAACAGCCTTTATGGCGTGTTGGGTTCGCGCGGATGTCGTTTCTTTGACCCTAGACTGGCAAGCTCTATCACCCTGCGCGGCCACGAAATTATGAAAACCACACGGCAATGGATTGAGCAGCTTGGCTATCCGGTTATTTACGGAGATACCGACTCGACCTTTGTAGCATTGCCAGGAGATTTGGATGCGATACGTTGCAACGAAATCGGTGAAGAGCTGGCCGGGTTGATAAATCGGCAGTGGCGTGATGAACTGAAGCGGGAATACGGTATCGAAAGTTTTTTGGAGCTTGAATTCGAAACGCTATACAGCCCGTTTTTTATGCCGACGATCCGGGGCCAAGAAGTCGGCAGCAAAAAGCGCTATGTAGGGCGTGTTTGCGAGCGGGGAGAGTACCGCAATGTGTTTAAGGGGATGGAAACCGTACGCAGTGATTGGACGGACTTTGCGAGGGAGTTTCAACAGGCCTTATATACCGCATTGTTTGCCGGTGACAATGTAGAGCAAATAGTTGAGGAATTCGTCAAGCGCCTTTTCAGTGGTGATTACGACGCCGCGTTAGTCTACAGAAAGCGTTTGGGTAAGCGGCCGGAAGATTATAACAAAACAATACCTCCCCATGTCAGGGCGGTTATAAACGCCGGACCACAAGTAAAGCAACATGAGTTCGCAAAGGGAGATTGGGTATATTATGTGATCACCCGCGACGGTCCCAAGTTACTTCGAGAAGGACTTATTCCGGACCACGAGCACTACCTGGAGAAGCAAATCAGGCCGATAGCCGATGATTTATTGAACTACCTCAAAGTTTCATTTGAGCAAATAACCAGCAGTCAACAGCAATTGTTTTAGTCGTTGAAAGATTTTGCCTAATATTACCTTTAATGGAAACATCATCGAGTGGTTTTTAAAAATTTCTTTTATTTCATGGTGATGTGAATTTTGGCGTTTGTGTTTTTCTGTTAATGAAAATGGCAAATGATAACCCTCGTAGATTAATGTTAATTTCTTATAAACAATTGTTGACCCTCATTTCCAAAATTGTTTAATATTCTTCTAAGGTTGTTGCTAAAGCTGCAACTGCCTAATTCGGAAACATTCCGTGCAAATAATAAATAGCCGCAATAGATTGTGGTCCAGGGAGAAATCAAATGTTAAATAACAAAGTTTCCAAAGCGGTTCGCTTAGCAATCGCTTTTGGTGCTGCCTCTACAGCAGGCGTTTCAGTTCAGGCCTTCGCTGCTGACGCTGAAGAAGGCGCAGAAAAAGTTGAACGTATTGAAGTAACTGGTTCACGTATTAAACGTACCGACATGGAAACCGCTAGCCCGGTTCAAATCACGACGAAAGCAGACATCGAAGTAGCTGGTTTCACCCGTGTCGAAGACATGATGAACAGCTTGCCGCAAATCGAAGCGTCAAACACTGCGTTCCAGTCTAACGGTGCAACCGGTACGGCAACTCTTGACCTTCGCGGTATGGGACCTCAGCGTACTCTGGTTCTGGTTAACGGTCGTCGCGTTCAGGCCGGTGGTATCTACACTCAATCAGCTGACATCAACCAAATTCCTGCTGCACTGATTCAGCGCGTTGAAGTACTGACTGGTGGTGGTTCTTCTACATACGGTGCCGATGCGGTAGCCGGTGTTGTTAACTTCGTAATGGACGACAAGTTCGAAGGTTTCGAAGTTGACCTGGGTGCCACAGCGTACCAGCACAACAATGATAACAAGTACATGCAAGAACTGATGGACAAGAAAAACTTCGACTATCCAAAGGGTAGCTCAGGTTTCGACGGTTCTTCATTCGACTTCTCTGCAACGCTAGGTGGTGCTTTTGACGGTGGTAAAGGCCACGCAGTTGGTTACATCACTTACACTAAGCAGAACGAGCTTCGTCAGGAATCTCGTGACTACTCTTCATGTGCTCTGAACGGTTCAGGTACATCTTGTGGTGGTTCAGCTAACGCTATCATCCCTAACTTCTTCATTGCTCCAATCGGTGCCGACGGTTACGACTACGATCAGGAAGTATTCTGGTCAATGCAGCCAGACGGCACGTTCGCCGACTATGATGGCTCAAACATCTACAACTATGCGCCAATCAACCACTTCATGCGTCCTGATGAGCGTCATACGTTCGGCTTCTTCGCTGATTATGAAATCAACGAAAACTTCCATCCGTATATGGAAGCTATGTACATGCGCGACCGTACCGCTGGTCAGATTGCTGAATCTGGTACCTTCTTCGATGCAATGTATGTTCTTCCTCTGACCAGCGACCTGTTCTCTGATGCACAACGTCAGCAGTTCATGGATCAGTTCGGTATCACTATGGACGACAGCATCGGTGCATACATCGGTAAACGTAACGTTGAAGGTGGCCCGCGTGCGGCAAACCTGGAGCACAACTCGTTCCGCATGGTTCTGGGTACGGAAGGCGAGCTGTCTGACACGTGGACATATGACGCGTGGATGCAGTACGGTTCTACAGCTTCTTCTGATGCCTATATCAATGACTTCTTCGGTCCACGTATCGTAACTGCACTGTCTGCAAACGGCGAAAGCTGTGCCGATACTGCAGGCTGTGTGCCTTACGAAGTATTCACTCCAGGTGGCGTTACTGCTGAAGCTGCATCACTGCTGACTGGTACCGCTATTCTGACCGGTGTAACTGAACAGTTCATCGTTGGTGGTTACGTATCTGGTGAATTCGACTTCTCACTGCCTTCATCTGAAGTGCCGGTTGCTGCCGTATTCGGTGCCGAATACCGCGAAGAAAACTTCAGCCGTACAGCGGACGAAGTATACGCGCAAGGCCTGCTGCTGGGTCAAGGTGGTCCAACTAAGAGCCTGAACGGTAAATACGACGTTACTGAATTCTACACAGAAATCAGTTTGCCGCTGGTTGAAGACGTTGCGTTCGCTGAGAGCATGACTCTTGACCTGGGTTACCGTTGGTCTGATTACAGCACGTCTGGTTCTGAGCCTACTTACAAGGTAGCGCTTGATTGGAACGTGACATCAGATTGGAAGATTCGTTCAAGCTACAACCGCGCAGTTCGTGCCGCAAACAACGGCGAGCTGTTCGCAGCGCAAAGCGAAGGTCTGTGGAACGGTGTAGATCCATGTGCGACTGCAACACCTGAACTGTCTGCTGCTGCGTGTGCTAACACAGGTGTTTCAGGCTCTCAATACGGTAATATCGGTAAGAGCCCTGCTGACCAGTACAACGCTCTGTACGGCGGTAATCCTGACCTGAGCCCTGAGATCGCAGATACCATGACTCTGGGTGTTGTTGCTAACCCGTTTGACGGTTTCAACTTCTCGGTTGACTACTGGGATATCGAACTGGAACAAGCAATCGGTATTATCGACCCTGAAGTAATCGTTCGTCAGTGTGCGACTACAGGTAAAGCAGAATTCTGTGACCTGGTTAACCGTACACCTGGTAACGGCAGCCTGTGGGTTGGTACTGGTCGTGTTACTGCAACCAACATCAACTTGGGTCAGTTGCATTGGGAAGGTATTGACGTAAGTGCTAACTACGATGTTGAAGTGGGCGGCGGTTCGCTTTCTACTAACTTCATCGGTACTTATATGATGACCAAAGACACAGATGGTATCGACTGTGTTGACACACTTGATAACGGCTGTTTCGCTCAGCCAGAGTGGCGTCATGTTATGACCATGAACTACGACACTGGTAGCTTCTGGCGTGCGACTCTGAAATGGCGTTACTACGGTTCAGTTGGTGAGAAGAACGAAGGTCCTGTTGCAACAACAGGTATCGGTTCACAGAGCTACATCGATCTTAAAGGTAGCTTCACAATCAACGATTACACATCAGTACTTGTTGGTGTGAACAACATCCTGGATAAAGAGCCACCACTGGTTGGCGGTGCTATCTCTACCAACGCGAACGCGGTTGCTGGTTTCTACGACACACTGGGTCGTTACTTCCACGCGAACATCTCGTTCAAGTTCTAAGTTAGCTTAGAATCGAATAGAATAAAGCGAGCTTCGGCTCGCTTTTTTTTATTCCTGAAATATAGGGTGGGTATGTCAGAGTTAGAAAATATTCAGATGTTGCTACGCCAGAAGGAATGGCAGCAGGCGATGCGTAAGGCTGACGATTTGCTGGATGGCGAAACCGCGACGGAGGTTTTACCTTTGATGATTCGGGCTGCTATGGCTCTGCGGGATGAAACTGCAATAGTGAAATACCTCGACCTGTTGCTTGAGTTGCAGCCGGCAGCCATGGACGCCTTGGAGCTCAGAGTGCGAATGCATTTGCATCGAGGCAGGCCTGATTTGGCTGCGGCGCTTTACGCTCGGGCCGCCGAACATCAAGCTGTGGCGGGCGATTCCTGGTTCAATGCGGCTTATTATATGAAACAGGCCGGTCAGTATGAGCAAGCACTGCATTGGTATCGGGCTGCACTTGATGCGAATGTTCAGGGGCCCCAACAGGTGTACCTCAACATGGCCGTTATTTACAGTGACTATTTAGCGAATGACCTTGATGCGAGGGCTTGCCTTAAGCAGGCCCTGCTGTTGGCT
>JBNKEN010000053.1:0-2199 GCA_050288805.1 Pseudoalteromonas sp. | reverse complement strand
GTAGGGGTAGTCGAACGAGAAGCGGGAATAGACCTTCATGGTATGCACTATGGCTTCGGTAGAATATTTCTTCCACAGATCGCCGCCTTCCTTCGGATAGAAAGACATCGCCATCACCAGCGGTTGCTCGTCGCCGCCCTGCTGATAGCCCTTGGCATCCCACATGAATTTACGCGACGAAGCCCAGGCGAAGTCACGCACGTTGTCGGCCTTGAAGTGCCAGGTCTTGCGTTCGTCTGTGCCTTCTTTTTCGTTTTCCAGCGCTTCTTCTTCGGTCACGATGAAGACGGGACGCTTGGCGTCCTTTGCCTGTTCCAGACGCTGACGTTGTTCTTTAGTCAACACCTTGGCGGCGTTGGTCAGCTGACCGGTGGCCGAAACAATATGGTCGGCCGGTACGTTGATTTCAACGTCGTAGTTGCCGAATTCAAGGGTAAATTCGCCGCGGCCAAGGAACGCCTTGTTGGTCCAGGCTTCGTAGTCGGTATAGGCGGCCAGGCGAGGGAACCACTGGGCCAGCAGGAAGATATCGTTGCCGTCTTCGTCGAAGTGCTCATAGCCGGAGCGGGCGCCGACCGCATCTTCTTCAATAATGTTAAATGCAAAGTCCATGCTGAATTGCGTTGATTTGCCCGGTTTCAGCGGCTTGTTGAGGTCGATTCGCAGCAGGGTGTCTACCACGGTGGCCTTCATTTCCTTGCCGTTTTCATCCTTGATATTGGCCAGGGTATAACCGAGTTCGTTGTCGGCCATAAACTGCTGGCGGCGCAGTTCACCCAGGCTGATCTTGGCTGGTTTTGCATCCGGGCCCGGCTGCTGCTCACCCGAGAAGGTTTTGGTCATTTCGGCGATGGAGTCAGGCTTGAAAATGTTCTGGTCCAGCTGTAACCACAAATAACGCAGGGTATGGGGTGAGTTGTTTTTGTATTCGATGGTTTGTGAACCCGAGATACGGCGCTTTTGCTCGTCGAGTGTCACGTCGATGTCGTAGTTGACACGCTGTTGCCAGTAGTTCTCACCGGGTTCACCGGCGGCGCTGCGATATACGTTCGGGGTTGGCAGCTCTTCGTCGAGTTGCCGAAATTTGTCCTGGAAATGACCTTTTGTCTGCACCACGGCCGAAGCCATGACCGAGCCGCTAAGAACGAGCGGCAGCAGCAAAGAGGCGATGCGAGTACGCGAATACTTCATGATTACTTCACCTGCGGGTTTAAAAAAAGCAGTGTCGCAAAAGCATTGCCTGAGATGCAATCAATACGCGATAAAACGCCGTTTTTGCAGGTTGATGAGATCCTCTGTAAAGGGGCTTTACAGCCCGCTCGCGAGGATGTTTACAAATGTTTACCTCGCGGGGCAATTAAATCGCACTTTTTTGCCGAAGATGCTTGATGTTGGAGGACGTTTATCTATAGAATGCCGCACTTTTTTGTTTCGGTGACATCGTCGTCATCAGCGCATTTTTTCAAATAAGAAATCGTGGTAGACGTATGGATTTCTACATCCTAAAAAAGAAAGAAGAACTAATCGCCGTGCCGGTCAGCGACGGGCAATGTAAAAAATATCTCGACGCGGGTTATAACTACATCGACAAGGTAGCCGCCTGCGATAAGAAAAGAGCCCTGAAGATGCTCGAAGAAAAACAAACCAAAGCGGCTATTTTACCTTTAGCGCTCTCAGCGATCGCGTTTGTCGTTTTCATCTTTCTGGCGTTTGAATTAACGCGCTGATTTTTCATTCCTGAGGATGCTATATTAGGGCCCTTGAATTTTAGCTCGGGCTTTCTATGCGCATTCTCCATACCTCCGACTGGCATCTGGGCCAGCTTTTTTACGAACATACCCGAGAACGCGAACATCAGGCGTTTTTAGACTGGCTGGTCATACAGTTGGCCGAGCAGGGCGTCGATCTGCTGATTGTCGCCGGCGACATCTATCATACCGCCACGCCGCCAAGCAGTGCAGAACGACTGTTTTTCCAGTTTATCAAGGAAGCCAAGCAGGCCTGTCCCGGGCTCAATATCGTGATCATTGCCGGTAACCACGATTCGGCCAAACGCATCGTTGCGGCAAAACCGCTGCTGAGTCAGTTCGACACCCGGGTGATAGGGCAGTTCGACGGCAACGAGCCACACAGCGTGGTGCTCGATATCAATACGCACAACGGCGCCACAAAACTGGTGGCCATGCCGTTTTTACGCAT
>JBNKEN010000052.1:0-8172 GCA_050288805.1 Pseudoalteromonas sp. | reverse complement strand
GTTTGCTTTTATTCGCTTTCGCGACTAATCGTTATGCGGTTAATCGTTGCTTGATAAGACCGGATACCTTGCCCATATCGGCACGGCCTTCGGCTTCGCTTTTGATTAATCCCATAACCTTGCCCATGTCTTGCATTCCGTTGGCACCGCATTTTTCAATGGTGCTGTCGATCAGTGCGATGATTTCTTCTTCGCTCAGAGGCTGAGGCAGGAAGGTTTCAAGCACTGTGATCTCGTTAGCTTCAATCTCGGCTAGATCATCACGCCCGGCATCTTTGTACTGGGTGTATGAATCGCGACGTTGTTTAACCAGCTTAACCAACACGGAAGTGATTCCAGCGTCGTCCAGCTCTTCACGGTTATCGATTTCGCGTTGTTTGATCTCCGCAAGTACCATGCGAATTGCGCCAAGACGTATCTTGTCCTTTGCGCGCATGGCATCTTTTTGCGCATCTCGTAGCGTGATTAAAAGACTCATTTATACAAGACCGGGAGTCGATTAGTACAGTTTAACGCGACGTGCGTTTTCGCGAGAAAGCTTTTTCATGTGACGCTTAACGGCAGCTGCTTTTTTGCGCTTACGCTCTGCAGTTGGCTTTTCGTAAAACTCGCGGCTACGAACTTCAGAAAGGATACCTGCTTTTTCACATGAACGCTTGAAACGACGCAGAGCAACGTCAAACGGCTCGTTTTCTCTTACTTTAATTACTGGCATTAAAAATTCACCTACCTAAATGATGAGCTTAACTCATATTGATCGTAAATCGATCAAGTGGTTCAAAAATGGTGCGGCATTGTAATCCGAGCCGCCCCGTGTTGTAAAGAATAAATATAACAAAGCTGGTAAAATTACGCCAACCCAGTAAAATGTCCCGCCTGCGTGGCAATTGGGCCTGAGGTTGTAGAGGAGCTAAGTGAATAATGCGTATCCTGGGTATTGAATCGTCCTGTGATGAAACGGGCATTGCGATTTATGACGATGAACAGGGCCTGTTGGCGCATCAGCTCTACAGCCAAGTGAAGATCCATGCCGATTACGGCGGTGTGGTGCCCGAATTGGCCTCTCGTGATCACGTTCGCAAAACCTTGCCGCTTATCGATGCCGCATTTGCCGAAGCCGGTTGCGGGCCCGAGGATCTCGACGGCGTGGCCTTTACTGCCGGTCCGGGTCTCGTTGGTGCACTTTTGGTGGGGTCAAGTATTGGCCGCTCGCTGGCCTATGGCTGGGGAGTAGCCGCCGTGGCCGTGCATCACATGGAGGGTCATTTGCTTGCTCCCATGCTTGAGGCCGACGTTCCCGAATTCCCCTTTGTTGCGCTGCTGGTCTCCGGCGGACACACCTTATTGGTTAAAGTGGCCGGAATTGGTGAGTATGAAGTTTTGGGTGAATCTGTAGATGACGCCGCCGGTGAAGCATTCGATAAAACCGCCAAGCTGCTGGGCCTCGATTACCCCGGCGGTCCTTTGTTGGCCAAATTGGCAGAGCAAGGCACGCCGGAACGTTTTATTTTCCCTCGCCCTATGACCGACAGACCGGGCCTGGATTTCAGTTTTAGTGGCCTGAAAACCTTTGCGGCCAATACCATACGCAGTGAGGGAGATGACCTGCAAACCAAGGCAGATATCGCCCATGCCTTCCAGACGGCGGTGATCGATACCTTGGCTATCAAATGCAAGCGAGCGCTGAAGGAAACGGGTATCAAGCGACTGGTTATTGCAGGTGGTGTGAGTGCAAATGTTTACTTACGAGAACAACTTGAAAAAGTAATGCTCGGCATGAAGGGAAAGGTGTATTACCCGCGCACCGAATTTTGTACCGACAACGGCGCGATGATCGCCTATGCGGGTATGCAGCGACTTAAGGCCGGGCAGTTTGCGTCACTTGATATGCGGGTTCAGCCGCGCTGGCCAATTGACTCCTTGCCGCCTCTTTGAGTTATTAAAAGAGATGCCTAGCCGGCATCTTTTTTTTGTCCTATTTTCGGTTCCGTTCCCTGCAAAAGACGAACTATGTTGGCCCTGTGACGGAAGATGATGACCAGGGTCAGAAAGGTCACGGGTAAGGTATACAAGGGTTTAATCAGCCAGGTATAAAGCGGCGCCAAAGCGACGGTGATAAGTGCCGCCAACGATGAATAGCGGGTGACGGCAACCACGACTATCCAGGTGGCTATCAACAGGCCGGCAAGTGAAAGACCGATGGGAAGCAGGCTACCGAATGCTGTGGCAACCGCCTTGCCGCCCTTAAAACCGAAAAACAGCGGGTAAATGTGCCCCAAACAGGCCGCGACCGCGATGAGGCCAAGCCATAGCGGTTCGACCTTCATAAAATAGGCACCCCACACGGGGATGGTACCCTTCAGCACGTCGAATATCAGTACCAAAGCGGCGGGCAGCTTTCCCCCGAGGCGATACACATTGGTGGCGCCGGGGTTTTTGGAACCGGCTTCTCTCGGATCCGGCAGGCGAAACATTTGGCTGATCATGACGGCAGAAGAAATGGAGCCGAACAGGTAGGCAAAAATCAACATTAATACGGCTATCACTGTCATCCTTATTTTTTAATCGCCAGTTTTGGGCTATTATCGCCGCCAAAGAAGCCGGGCACGCCTTGCTTATTACGCATTCGGGCCATGACCTGTTCAGTTATTTGGAGTCCAAACCCAATGGATAAGGTATTTATATCGCAATTGCATGTCGACACCATAATAGGAGTGTACGACTTTGAAAAAGAAAGTAAACAAAGCCTGTACTTCGACATCGAAATGCTAACCGATATCCGTAAAGCCGCCGCCAGCGACAACATTCATGATGCGGTGGATTATGCAGCGGTCAGTGAGCGCGTTATTGCCCACACCACGGCCAAACCTGTTGAGTTGCTTGAGACCCTGGTGGAGCAGCTCGCGGCGTTAATTCTCGCAGAGTTTGCCGTCACTCAGGTAACCATTCGTGTCAGCAAGCCCGCGGCGGTAGCGGCTGCACAGACGGTGGGCGTCGAAATAACTCGACGTGCCGCAGTATAGCCATGGCCCAGATATATATCAGCCTCGGCTCCAACGTCAATAAAGAGTTCTACCTGCCTCGGGCGGTTGAAATTCTGGCCGAGCATTTTGAAAATATTGTGCATTCCTCTGTTTTTGAGAGCGAGGCCGTCGGCTTTGCCGGAAATAATTTCTATAACTCTGTGTTGGGGGCAACTACGGATTTGCCGCTCGCCGAGGTGTGTGCCCTGCTGAAACAAATAGAGCTTGAGAATGGCCGTACGCCACAGGATAAAAAATTCAGCCCGCGAACCTTAGATCTCGACCTGCTGTTTTACGATCAGTGCGTGTGCGAATCGCCGGCACAACTTCCTCGCAGCGAGATCACTAAAAACGCCTTTGTGCTCTGGCCTTTGTTTGAAATTGCCCCCGACTTCTACCATCCCGTGGCAAACCAGACCATTGCCGAAATCTGGCAAAACTACGACAAAACACAACAAAAACTCTGGCGAGTGGAGCCGTAATCTATGGGTATCATCGAAATCATTGTGCTGGCAATTATTCAAGGACTGACGGAGTTCTTACCTATTTCCAGCTCAGCTCATTTGCTTTTGCCTTCGCAGGTGCTTGGCTGGCAAGACCAAGGCTTGGCATTTGACGTTGCGGTGCATGTGGGTACGCTCGGCGCCGTGGTGATCTATTTCCGTAAGGAAGTGGTTGATATTTTGTCGGCCTGGTTTCGTTCCTTCGGCAGCCAGGGGCAAACCGAAGACAGCCGCTTGGGATGGTGGATTATTTTGGCAACTATACCTACGGCAGTCATCGGTCTGTTGGCGAAAGATTTAGTTGAAACTTACTTGCGCAGTGCCTGGGTGATCGCCTCGACTACCGTGCTGTTTGGCCTTTTACTTTGGTATGCGGATGCCAAGGCCAAAGAGCTCAAAAGCATTTACCATCTCAACTGGAAGTCAGCCCTGTTGATCGGTTGTTCTCAGGTGTTGGCGCTGATCCCCGGGACTTCCCGATCCGGCATCACAATTACCGCAGGTTTGTTGCTTGGCATGAACAAAGAAAGCGCCGCGCGTTTTTCATTTCTGATGGCAATTCCGGTGATCAGCATGATGGGGCTTTATTATGGCATCGAACTGGCCGCAGGGGACGAACACGTCGATTGGCAAACCCTCAGTCTAGGTGTACTGCTTTCTTTTCTGTCGGCCTATGCCTGTATTTTTCTGTTCCTTCGAATCATCGAACGCATGGGTATGATGCCTTTTGTCATCTACCGGTTAATTCTCGGGGTTGCGCTGTTTGCATTTTTGGCAATGTAACCCTCTTTGTGTTGATTAAAGACAGCAGTAAACCCCCCAATAAAAGCCAGGACAGGGTCGGAGCTGGGATTGTTATCCGTGCGTTACCGAACAAGGTCATGGCTTCTACCGCCTGGCCGTCGCCATAAGCCTGGTTTTGCAACAGGGCGGTAAAACGATAATGATGATTTTTCTCCAGATAGGCGTTCATGGAATATGCCGGGTGGTTATTCCCCGAGCTGTTCAGGGTATTGAGCAGCGTCTGTTCCGTCAGGTCATAAAGATCTATGGCGCCATAGCCTGAGCCGCCGAGCAATACGGTATTTAGCCAGGCGTCGTCAGCCAAAACGGTAAATGTCATCGAGACAAGAAAAGAGACATAACCCGTATCCTGTGATTCTGGCGGAGATTCTCCGATTATTTCCAGTCCGGCTTGTTGGTGCATAAAGGCGGTGTCAGGCCCGAGCTCCATCGAATAACGTCCCCAGCCCGTGTGGCCATAGGGCTCGTCAAATTCATTGAGCCGGGTTCCCTGTCCTGAAAGTTCTATGGGGCCCATAAGCAGTTCGGGAAACACAAATCCCGAGAGAGATAGCCCCTGGCTTTCACCGTTCGGAAAGAGGGCACCTCCGTCAAATTGATAGAAGGCTTCGTCGAATTTCAGGTTTGCTATGGCGTAGGAGGAAGCAGACCAGAGAAAGGTTAACAGGCTGAGCACGCGGAACATGGTTCACTCCTTTGAGTCGGCTGAGCTGATTAGTTAAACGTAGCAAGCCGGGACTCCTTGTCCAGCAAAGGCTTAGACCTATTGGCGTTTAAAGCTTGCGGCTTAGAATAATTTGTTCCCGATAATGTTATATGAGTGGCATGTTTTATAATTTTTTCTGAAAACGTCGCCCTTAAATGCCGGATATCGTCCTAACTTTGGCATGTAATAGAGGGGAAATAGTGGCACAATAGACTCATTGGCGTGACGGTTTGGTCACGAATAGAAATTCGAGCTGGAGCTTAAGTGAAAGTAACATTTTTTGGTATTGGGTATGTCGGCCTGGTGCAGGCAGCGGTATTGGCCGATTCCGGCCACAATGTCTGTTGTGTCGATATCGATGAGGCAAAGATTGCAGAGCTCAACAAGGGGTTGATCCCTATCTATGAGCCCGGTCTTACCGAGCTGGTTAAGCGTAACCATCAGGAAGGGCGACTGCATTTCACGACCGATGCAAAAGAAGGTGTCGACTTCAGTGAATTGATGTTTATCGCTGTCGGTACACCGCCCGACGAAGACGGCTCTGCGGATCTGAAATATGTACTTGGGGTGGCGGATACGATAGCCACCCATATGGAAAGCCACAAGATCATTATCGATAAATCGACGGTACCGGTCGGAACCGCTGATAAGGTGAAGAAAACCGTTCAGGAACGGCTGAATGCCAGGGGCCGTGACGAGCTGAGTTTCTCGGTCGTATCTAACCCTGAGTTCTTGAAAGAGGGCGCTGCTGTTAACGATTGTAAGCGTCCGGATCGTATTATCATAGGCACGGATTCCAAGGCGGTTGAGGATGTAATGCGTGAGCTCTATGCGCCGTTTAACCGCAATCACAGCAAGATTATTGTGATGGACATTCGCAGTGCTGAACTGACCAAGTATGCCGCCAACTGCATGCTGGCCACCAAAATAAGCTTTATGAATGAAATGGCGAATATCGCCGAGCGCGTCGGTGCCGATATCGAACAGGTTCGCCAGGGCATTGGGTCCGATTCGCGTATCGGGTTCCAGTTTATTTATCCTGGGTGTGGTTACGGCGGGTCGTGTTTCCCTAAAGATGTGCAGGCACTAATCCGCACATCTGACGGCATAGGTTATGAATCAGAGATTCTTAAGGCCGTAGAAAACGTAAACAAGCGCCAGAAACAGAAACTATCCGACTATATCACTCGGGTGTTTGGCGACGATCTGCAGGGCAAAACATTTGCCGTGTGGGGGCTGGCATTTAAGCCGAATACCGATGATATGCGCGAAGCGCCAAGCCGGGTACTGATGGAGGTGTTGTGGCAACGCGGCGCCAAGGTGAAGGCCTATGACCCTGAAGCGATGGAAGAAGCGCAGCGTATCTACGGCAACCGACCAGAGCTGGAATTGATGGGCACCAAGGAATCGGCACTGAAAGAGGCTGATGCCTTGGTTATCTGTACCGAATGGGAAAGCTTCCGCGCGCCGGATTTTGAAGTGATCAAACAGGCCTTGAAACGTCCGTTGATTTTTGACGGGCGTAATCTCTTCGATCCTGAACGCATGGCGGCTAAAGGCATAGAGTACTTCAGTATAGGACGGGGTTTGTCGCTACAGGAGGCTGTGCTATGAAATTCCTGGTCACGGGAGTTGCTGGATTTATAGGTAACTTTGTCGCCGAACGTTTGCTTAAGATGGGGCACAAGGTCATAGGGATCGACAATCTGAATGACTATTACGATCCCGCCTTGAAACTTGCCCGTTTGGAGCGTCTTGCGGATTATGCCGAGTTCAGTTTTACAGAGATGGACATCGCGGACCGGGTAGCGATTGCTCAACTTTTCGCACAAGAAAAGTTTGATCGCGTCATTCACTTAGCCGCACAGGCCGGGGTCCGCTATTCCATCGAAAACCCGATGGCCTATATAGATTCAAACCTGACGGGTATGGCGACCATTCTTGAGGGGTGCCGCCATAACGGGGTTGAGCACTTGGTGTATGCATCGTCGAGCTCCGTATACGGTATGAACGAGAAGATCCCGTTTTCAACCGATGACAGGGTGGATCACCCGGTTTCCCTGTACGCCGCGACCAAAAAGTCCAACGAGCTGATGGCTCATACCTACAGTCATCTTTATCAGTTGCCGACAACTGGCCTGCGTTTCTTTACCGTGTATGGTCCCTGGGGAAGGCCAGATATGGCGCCGTTTAAGTTTACCAAGGCGATCGCAGCGGGCGAGACCATAGATGTTTATAATCACGGGAAAATGGAACGGGATTTTACCTATATCGATGACATCGTAGAGGCGATAGTGCGGGTGCAGGATAAGATCCCAGGTGGGCAAAGCGCACAATCGGCTGAAGGCAGTCCTTTTTACCGCCTCTATAACATTGGAAACGGTGCACCGGTCGGACTGGAAGACTTCATTACCTGTATCGAAAATGCGCTGGGTAAAAAGGCGGACAAACGTTATCTGCCGATGCAGCCTGGGGACGTATACAGGACCTTTGCTGATACGCGTGATCTGGAAGCCGAGATAGATTTTAAACCTGATACGCCGTTGCAACAGGGCGTCAGCGAGTTTGTTGACTGGTACCAAGGGTTTTACGGAACAGGTGTTAAGTAAAAAGCTGGCTTTATCGTCCGGACAAACAAAAACCCCGCAATAGCGGGGTTTTTGTTTGTCCGGGAGACTCAGGCTGAAAGTCTGCTTTATCTGCTGTTATGAATAACTAAGTTGCGCGAAAAAGGATGCTTCAGGCTCGGAAATTCATCTCAGGTAAAGGGGAGGGCGGTTAAAAATTGAATACACCTAGCGTTGGCGTGCAGGGCAAAAGGACAGAAGCAAAAAAATTTTCCCTTTTTATCGTTTCGCCGGGATATAAAAAAGCGCTGACATTTCATTTGGCTAGGTTGTTTTGCTGTGTATTTTGATTTCTCCTAGTGAAAAAAGATTAATATTTTTTAGTTAATACCATTGAATTGGTTGTTCGCTTTTTGTACTATCTTTCCTGTCGCCGAGGGGGCACTTTCTAAAACAGCCCCTTCGACGGCAAAAAGGTAAAAGCGTCGCTTTTACCCACATATGCTCAGTGACTGAGATATTGTTAGCTGGAAAAAGGCAAGTTAAGGGAAACCTTAATACGCAAAGCT
>JBNKEN010000051.1:0-3508 GCA_050288805.1 Pseudoalteromonas sp. | reverse complement strand
GCCGTCTGCGACGTTAAAAATTGTTCCTGGCAATTTTTTATTGGCTACATCCGTGTAGCCAACCCCTTCGGGGCCGTCTGCGACGTTAAAAATTGTTCCTGGCAATTTTTTATTGGCTACATCCGTGTAGCCAACCCTTCGGGGCTTTTTAAAACGGTTTCTGACAAATTTTTACTGGCAAATACTGGGGTGAGGCAGGAGAGCAACGATGGATGACAAGGTTTGGATATTCGATACGACATTACGCGACGGTGAGCAGGCGCTGAAGGCAAGCCTTACCGAAGACGATAAGATACAGCTGGCTCATGCCATCAGCCGGCTCAACGTGGATGTGATGGAGGTGGGATTTCCGGTTTCCAGCCCGGCCGATTTTCGCGCGGTGCAGCGCATTGCAACCGAGGTCAAAGGCCCCGTCATCTGTGGCTTGGCGCGCGCCGTTGAGCGCGATATCGAGGCCTGCGGTGAAGCGTTGAAAGCGGCTGAGCGCGGGCGCATTCACACCTTTATCGCCACCAGTCCCTTGCACCTCGAACATAAGCTGCGGATGTCGCTCGATGACGCTACCGCGATGGCCGTGCGTTCGATTAAACAGGCCCGGCGTTATACCGACGACGTTGAATTTTCCTGCGAGGATGCAGGCCGCACACCCCATGCGGATCTGTGCCGCATCGTCGAACGAGCCATCGACGCCGGTGCCTCGACCATCAATCTGCCGGATACCGTGGGTTATGTGACCCCGGACGAATATGCCGCGATGATCCGCCATCTGATAAATCATGTGCCGAACATCGACAAGGCGCGGCTCAGTGTGCACTGCCATAACGATCTCGGCTTGGCGGTCGCCAACAGCATTGCCGCCGTGCAGGCCGGGGCACGCCAGATCGAGTGTACGGTCAACGGTATCGGTGAGCGGGCCGGTAACTGCTCGCTGGAAGAGGTGGCGATGATATTGAAAATGCGCAGCGACCACCTGAAATTGCACACGGATATTCGCAGCGAAGAAATTTACCGCGCGTCGCGCCAGATCGCCAAGATCTGCAATATGCCGGTGCAGCCCAACAAGGCCATCGTCGGCGAAAACGCCTTTGCCCACAGTTCGGGAATTCACCAGGACGGGGTACTGAAGGCACAAAACACCTACGAGATCATGTCGCCGGAATCCGTCGGGGTGCCCAACAATCAACTGAACATGACCTCGCGTTCGGGCCGTCATGTTATTGAGCACCGGCTTACCGAGCTCGGCTACCAGAAAGAAGATTATGACATGGACACCTTGTACCAGAGCTTTCTGGCGCTCGCCGATCAGAAGGGCACGGTGTACGACTACGATCTGGAAGCGATGATCTATTTCAACCAGATCAGCGATAAGGACGAACACTTCAAGCTGGATTACGTCAACGCAACCTCCAATTCGCAATCGGTTGCCAGCGCGACCATAGGTTTGAGTGTCGGCGGCGAAGCCAGGCAGGAAGCCGCCACCGGCAACGGCCCGGTTGAGGCTTCCTTCAAGGCGATAGAGCGGATCACCGGAATGGCCGTTGAGGTGATCGAATACAACCTCGACGCCACCGGGCAGGGCGCCAGCTCCCTCGGTCAGGTGGACATTATCGCCAAATACGACGGGCGTCAGTATCACGGTGCGGGCCTGGCTGCAGACATAGTCGAGGCCTCGGTACGGGCGATGATCCGGGTCTACAACCTGATCCACCGGGCAGAGCAGGTGTCGAACCTGAAGCAGCAAAGAATGGTGGGCTGAGCCCTGCGCTGAGCCAACGAAAATTTACTAAGGAATATGGAATGAGTCATAACAATTACAGTATTGCGGTACTGAGCGGCGACGGCATCGGCCCCGAGGTAATGGGCGCGGCCGAGCAGGTTTTGGCGGCGGCGAGCGAAAAATTCGGCTTCAGCCTGACCCTCAATCATCAATTTGTCGGCGGTGCCGCTATCGATGCCTTCGGCACCGCCTTGCCCGAATCCACCCTTAGCGCCTGTGAAAATGCCGATGCGATCCTGTTCGGTTCGGTCGGAGGTCCCAAATGGGAGCACCTGCCGCCCGCGGAACAGCCGGAACGCGCGTCTTTGTTGCCGCTGCGCAAGCACTTCGGTTTATTCTGCAACCTGCGTCCGGCCCAATTGCTGCCGGCGCTCAGCGCGGCCTCTCCGCTGCGCGCCGATATCAGCTCTCGAGGATTCGATATCCTCTGTGTGCGCGAGCTGACCGGCGGCATTTACTTCGGTGACAAGGGGCGCAGCGGCGAGGGGGCAGAGGAAACTGCGTTTGACACCCAAACCTATTCGCGATTTGAAATAGAGCGTATCGCCCGCTTTGCGTTCGAGGCGGCCAAGTTGCGCTCAAACCATGTGACCTCGGTCGATAAGGCCAACGTGCTGGCGTCGAGCGTGCTGTGGCGCGAGGTGGTAACCGAGGTGGCGAAGGACTACCCGGAAGTAAGCCTCGATTACATCTATGTCGACAACGCCGCAATGCAGCTGGTGAAACAGCCGTCCCAGTTCGACGTGCTGCTGTGCGACAACCTGTTCGGCGACATCTTGTCGGACGAATGCGCCATGCTCACCGGCTCCATGGGGCTGCTGCCGTCGGCCAGTCTGAATCAGTCGGGTTTCGGCCTGTACGAACCGGCCGGCGGCTCGGCGCCGGATATTGCCGGCAAGGGCATCGCCAATCCCATCGCCCAGATCCTGAGCGCCGCGCTGATGCTGCGTTATTCGCTGGGTCAGGACGAGGCGGCCCGGGCCATCGAAAAGGCGGTCGCCGAGGCGGTTGCCGCCGGGGTCGGCACGCCGGATATCTATCCCCAGGCGGGCTATACCACCCAAGACGTCGCCAAGGCAATCGTGGCGCGGATATAAACCGAATAACCGAAGGAATAAACAAAGTGGCGTACACTCTTTACGACAAGATCTGGCAGGCCCACAAGGTGGCCGCCGTCAACGAACAAACCGATTTACTGTATATCGACAGGCACCTGGTGCACGAGGTGACCTCGCCCCAGGCGTTCGCAGGCCTGCGGGAAAAGAACCGCAGGGTGCGCTGTCCGGAAAAAACGTTTGCCACCATGGACCACAATGTGTCGACCAAAAGCCGCTCGCTGGATGCCGCAAGCGAGGTATCACGGGCGCAGCTTGAAGCGCTGGCGAGAAACTGTGAGGAATTCGGCATTCGGCTCTACGATCTGCATTCCATCAATCAGGGCATAGTGCACGTCATCGGGCCGGAATTGGGCATTACCTTACCCGGTACCACCATAGTGTGCGGCGACAGCCACACCTCCACGCACGGCGCCTTCGGGGCGCTGGCCCACGGCATCGGTACCTCGGAGGTAGAACATGTGCTGGCGACCCAGACTCTCCAGCAAAAAAAGGCCAAGTCGCTGAAAATACAGGTTAACGGCCAACTGCGCCCGACCGTCACCGCCAAGGATCTGATCCTGGCGATTATCGGCAAACTGGGTACCGCCGGCGGCACCGGCTATGTCGCCGAATT
>JBNKEN010000050.1:0-2744 GCA_050288805.1 Pseudoalteromonas sp. | reverse complement strand
GTTGGTCGTGCTGCAGGTAGGCGATGCGCTTGCCGTCCGGCGACCAGGCAAAGCCGTTTATCGGGTCGCCGTCTTGCTCCGCGGTAAGCTGACGGGCCTTCCCGTTTTGCCACAGCCAGATTTGATCCGCTCCGCTGCGGTTTGAAATAAAGGCGACGGCGTCGCCCCCGGGTTGGTACTGCGCCGACAGTTCCATCGCCGTGCTTCTCGCTATACTGGGGTAGGGCTGAGTCACACCGTTGAAGCCGGGTAAGTGGTCGGGCTGTTCGGCGCTCGCCAGCCGCAGCTCGGCGATATCGCCGTCGACCTGGCCGCGCACCGCCGCAAGGCGATGCTCGAGCGGGTGCAGCGCGAGATCAAACAGCCCTTGCTCCGGCGCCTCGATGGGGGTCAGTTCGCCTTGCAGCGAAAGCGCGTAGGGGCCCTTATAGGTGGTGACCAGCAGGCGTTCGCCATCCGGGGTGAAATCCGGTTCAAAGTATTGGTAACGGCTCATGCCCTGCGGGCGCGTTATCGGGTTGTCACTTATCTTTTCGCCGTCTTTTGCCAGCAACAGCAGCCTGTCTTCCCCGGCCTTGCCGCGACTGACCAGGGCAAAACGGGTATGGTGGGGATCGTAATCGTAGTAATAGAGCGTGTCGTGTGCGGACGCATAGAGTTCGCTCAGTTCGCCGTTACGCCCGTCCAGTTGCATCAGGCTGTAGCGGTTGTCGCGAAAGCGCAAAAATGCATAGTGGCCGTTGCCGAGCGGTTTGGCGGCCTCGATAAGATCCGGCGAATCGCTGAGGCGATAAGTCGGCTCGGCCGGGCCCTGCAGGGCGTTTGCAAAATCCAGGGTGGCGACAGACCAGGTGTTTGCCTCGCCGCTCTGCGGGCATGTTTGCATGGAAATAAAGGCCAGTTCGCTGCCGTCCGGTGAAAAGCTGGCGTTGCCGTACACGCCCTCGGTTTTTGTCAGCTGAAATTCCCGGCCACCGGCGAGCTCCTTGGCCCACAGGTGGCTGGTGCAGAGATCCGTATGACGGTTGAACACCAGATACTCGCCGTCGCGGGAATAAACGGGGTTGAGTTCGTTCTCGTCGCTTTGCGTAAGCTGGTGTATTTCTTGGAACACCATCGCCGGGCGGTTAATACTGCCGAGCAACCAGAGCAAAAGAACGGCGACCAGCAGGGAGACCCAGACCATCTTGCGTCTGCGAGCGGGCCGTTTGCGAGCGGATGAAGGTACGTCGGAGATGACGGTTTGCTCCGAAGGGTCGGGGAAACGCACCTCGGCCTTCAGGCAATAGCCTATTTTGGGATGGGTGACTATGACGCGCTGCTCCCTGGCGCTGTCGCCGAGGGCCTTTCTCAGTTGCGCGATACAGCGCTGCAGGGCATTGGGAACCACTTCGACGCCCTGCCATACTTCGCTCATAAGAGTGTCGTGACGAACCACCTGATGCGGATGCCGGGCGAGCAGCGCCAGCACCTTAAGCACCTTGGGCTCAAGGGCAATGTCTTCCCCGTTTCGGGTGATCGCCGAACGGGCAAGGTCGACCCGCGCCTCACCGATAAAAAATACGTCACCTTCCATGCAAGCCACACTCCCGCCGCGTTTTGAAGTACCCATTCTAACGATGCCCGGTTTTGCTTGTCCAGTTTGAAGCGCGGCCATGTTGCATGAAAACCTTGTTATTTCAGTGCTTAATGGCGCCATCAGTTATTCCTCAGCAAAGCATCAGGGGCCAAAGCTTGTTTGCTGCGCGGCTTTTTCATGCAATGGCGGGTATGTAAATAGCAACCTTGCAATAGAGACAATATGAAACCGACGGCCCGAGCAGGAACCCTTCTTTTTGTACTTTTCTTTTGCCTGATTTCGGCCCGCGGCATGGCCGCCGGTGTGCCTAAGGCTGGTGAATTCGATATCAACCGCATAACGCAGTACGTTTATGTGCTGAGTTATATTCACGACGACAAGAGCCGTTCCAATATAGGGGCGGTGATAGGCAACGACGGCATACTGCTTCTCAACACCTATATGGGCGCCGAGGCGAAAAAACTCGAGGCGGCGCTTGCGACCATCACCGACAAGCCGGTGAAATACGTGATCAACAGCAACTACGACTGGTGGTCGACCGGCGCCAACAAGTGGTTTATTGAGCGCGGCGCGACCGTAATCGCCCACCGCAATACCCAGTTTATGACCCGCACCGAATCGCAGCTGCTGTTTGACGACAGCCTCAGCCTGGACGTCGGTGCCGAACGGCTGGTGGCCTGGCGGAGCGGCGGTCATTCGTACGGTCATGTGAATATTCACCTCAAGCGGGCCAACCTGGTGTGGCTGGCTGACAGCTACAGCCCAACCTGGATGACGACCTGGGGGCCGGAAGGCATGGAGGGCTACACGCGGGGGCTTGAAAGCGCCATGGCCGTGGGCAATGGCGACACCCGTTTTGTCGCCGGTTCCGGTGACGCGCAGAAATTGACGCTGTACCGGGCCGACGATCTTAAGGCAGAGCTTGCGCTGCGCCGGGCGTTTTACCAAAGAGCGGCAACGCTTATCGAAGCCGGACAAAGCAACGAGCAAATCGCCGCCGATCAAAAATTGAATGCACTGATGGCTTACTACAGCAACCCGTACGGCCTGAAAATCGCAGCCTGGCTTATCGACCCGGTACGCTTTTTTATGCGCCGGGAAAATCGGCCCGTCGACCGGGCCGAAGCGGTTCGCCTTATCGGCCGTTACCGCGCCGACAACGGCA
>JBNKEN010000049.1:0-3807 GCA_050288805.1 Pseudoalteromonas sp. | reverse complement strand
GCGTATGTTCGGCTATCATATGTTGAAGCTGGGTTGTTTGAGCGGACAGCTGGATACGTCGAAGAGCGCCATCCGGCATCAGGTTTGTGTGGCGAACGATTGTCCGCAGGCCGGTGTAATAGCCGATATCGATGAACTGCCGTTTTCCGAAAACAGCGTTGATGCCTGTATTCTCAGTCATTGCCTGGAATACTACAGCGATCCGCACCATATATTACGTGAAGCACACCGTAGCCTGATCCCCGGTGGCTACCTGGTCGTGACCGGCTTTAACCCCATCAGCCTGTGCGGTCTGGCGGGCCTTTTGCCGTTCAGCCACCAGAAATTGCCCTGGAGCGGCCGCTTTTTTACCCCGGCCCGGGTTAAGGACTGGCTCAACCTGCTTGGTTTCGAGGTGCTCAGCGACGAACGTTTTATTTATTCGTCGCTGGCCCGCGGCAGCCGCCTGTCGCGCTTTGCCCGCTGGCGCAGTTTTTGCCGTCATTACCTGAAACCCATGGGCAGCGTGTATATGCTGGTGGCGCGCAAGCGGGTTGCACCGCTTACGCCGATCAAGCCCAAATGGCATGCCCGTCCGGCTTTTGCGCCTGTGGTCAAGAGCGCCGGATTGCGCCAAGGCGCTAACCAGAGTCCGCAACATCGACGATAAACCGCGGCATCTTGGAATGATTGACCGCCAACTCACACTATGGGGGCCGTTTGACGGAACGTCATGAAAGCCCTATGACAGGGTTTTGAGGGAGAAGACTCAGAATTTCCCGCAGGTCGTTTCGCTGTCGGGACACACTCCCGACCGTTTGCGGTTTAAGCGCGAAAATAAGCGTGAGCCTATGCCGCAGCGATATAACCTTCATCCGGCAGTAAATTGTTGCTGCCGGCGGCGTCTCGGGCGAGATCGTCGACGATTTCGTTAAATTTGTGGCCGCTGTGACCCTTTACCCAGTGCCAGTCGACCTGATGGCGGGATGCCGCGGCATCGAGTCGCTGCCAAAGATCGATATTTTTAACCGGTTTTTTGTCTGCGGTGCGCCAGTTGCGCTTTTTCCAGTTGACCATCCAGGACTGGATCCCCTGTTTGACATATTGGCTGTCGGTTGTCAGGTTGACATGGCAGGGGCGTTTGAGTGATTCAAGGGCGACAATGGCGGCCATCAGTTCCATGCGGTTGTTGGTGGTAAGTGTATAGCCCTGGCTGAGTTTCTTTTCGTGGCCCTGGTAGGTCATGTAAATGCCGTATCCGCCGGGGCCTGGATTTCCCAGGCAGGAACCGTCGGTGTAGATGTCTACGGTTTTTTGCACGCTTTGATCCGATATTTATGTACAATGAAACGAATCGCTAAACATACCAGAGTCGAGTACAAACCGATATGGCCCATAGACAAATAGTTCTGGATACTGAAACCACAGGCATCGATCCCAAGCAGGGGCACAGGATCATTGAAATCGGCTGCGTCGAGCTTGTTAACCGGCGCCCGACCGGCAACAATTTTCACGTCTATATCAATCCTGACCGGGATATAGAGGAAGAAGCCATCGACGTTCACGGTATCACCAACGAGTTCCTGCGCGACAAACCCAGGTATCATCAGGTGGCTCAGGAATTTTTCGACTATATAAAGGGCGCAGAACTGGTTATCCATAACGCGCCGTTCGACGTCGGCTTTATGGATCACGAGTTCGCCAAACTCGGCGCGGGGTACCCTAAAACCCGAGAATTCTGCAAGGTCCTTGATACTCTCACCATGGCCCGCGAATTGCATCCTGGACAAAAGAACAACCTGGATGCGTTGTGCCGCCGTTACGACATAGACAATTCAAAACGGACCTTGCACGGCGCTTTGCTTGACTCCGAGATCCTCGCCGATGTTTATCTGGCGATGACCGGCGGGCAGGTCAAACTGAATCTGGGTCAAAACAATGAGGGTGATGCCAAGACAGAGCAGGGGGGAATTCGACGCTTAAGTGCCGATCGCCCCGCGCTGCGTGTGGTAATGGCCAATGAGAGCGAGCTGGAAGCACATAAGGAACGTTTGGCGCTGGTAGAAAAGCAAGGCGGACGTTGTTTATGGACCGCCGAATAGGGGTTCTATGATGAGAGGTTTAGTCGCCGCAGTTGCCGTGGCGTTATTTACGGGGCAGGCCAGTGCCAAGGCCGCCGATAATGTGACCGTGCTGGAAAATGAAAGCGGCGGCAATGAGGTGCGCCTGCTCGATAATCGTTTCCGTATCGATTACGACGTCGAACAAATTACCCTGCTGTTTTTTCGCGAGCCGGGAAGCCCCGCCGTGGTGCTGGTGCAGCCCGACGGCAGTAAACTCTATGCGCCTCAGGCGTTGAAAAACAAGGATCTCGAATGGCACGACGAGGTCGGTTACGACCTTATCACCATTAAAAACCCGACGCCGGGCCCGTGGCAGGTGGTCGGCAAGATCATGCCGGGTAGCAAGGTGATGGTGCTCGGTGACATAACCCTGGACGTGGACAAGTTACCGCCCTTGCTGTTCCGGGGAGAAACACTAAAAATCACCGGTCGCGTGCTTAACGACGGTGAGCAGGTGAAAGTCGGCTACTTTCGTGAAGTGATCAACATGGTGGTCGATTTCGTCAGCACCAATAACCGCGACTATTCCAACTTTGGTGTCGACACCGTAAGGGTCGCCGAATTTAAGGATGACGGCCAAGGCTTTGACGAGCGGCCCGGCGATGCGGTGTTTACCGGTGAATTTAAACTGGATTTTCCCGCCGGGGAATGGCGCCCGGAACTGGAACTGTTGACCCCCATTATCAAACGGCGACTGGTTCAACCCCTGGTGATCGTTGAAGAACCGCCGTTTAAATTCGATTTAGCCATCAGCGCAGATCCCTGGCAGGACCATCTGCTGGCTATTCATCTCAACGAGGAAAAGCTAAAACCCGAGACCGTATTGATGCAGGGGCGGATTTTTTACCCCAACGGCGAAGAGCAGATGTTTTCGTTACCCGCCGCGAACAGCCCCGAGCGGGAGCTGGCGTTGAAAAACTATGACTGGGGCGATTACAGCATCGAGTTTTCCGTGTTCGGCAGTAATATCAACGGCAGGGAATTTATGGCTACCTTGCCGAACTATACCTTCAATATTCCTCGCCCCATTGAAAAGGTGACTGCCGTACCTATGCTGCCGACGATAGAAGAGGTTGAAGAAGAACTGCCGCCGCCGGAACCGACAATGAGTGACGGACTCTTTTATACCTTGGTTGCGCTGGGTAACCTGCTTATTTTATTGCTCGGTTGGTTGGTGATCCGTATTTTTGTGCAAAAGAAGCCGATCCGCCTGCCAAAATTTAAGCGAAAAAAGGCCGGAGAACTTCAACTTGATCAATTAGATGAATTGCAGAATTCAACAAAGTCCCCTGGAAACAGCTCGAAAAATGACAAATCAGGTGAAATTTTAAACCTTTCGATGTCGGACGACTAAAAAAGCCCTAAAATTTCAAAAAAACTGTTGACTCCCCAGGGGGTGATTCGTATTATTCACGCCGCTGTCACGGGAGAGCCGGACAGCACAGGATAACGCGGAGTGGTAGTTCAGTTGGTTAGAATACCGGCCTGTCACGCCGGGGGTCGCGGGTTCGAGTCCCGTCCACTCCGCCAATCATCCTGACATTGTAAGTACGCGCTGGAGTGGTAGTTCAGTTGGTTAGAATACCGGCCTGTCACGCCGGGGGTCGCGGGTTCGAGTCCCGTCCACTCCGCCAATACTTACAATAAAAATTCCTTCGCGGAGTGGTAGTTCAGTTGGTTAGAATACCGGCCTGTCACGCCGGGG
>JBNKEN010000048.1:0-13711 GCA_050288805.1 Pseudoalteromonas sp. | reverse complement strand
GGCGATGATCTCTTCCTGGCTGTGCTGGCCCGGCAGCATGTAGGTGTTGGTCATACGCGGCATCGGCAGATGGGCATACGACTCGCGGCGGCCGTTTCCCGTGGGCGCCACGCCCATCAGGCGCGCGTTGAGCTTGTCTTGCATATAGCCTTTCAGGATACCGTTTTCGATCAGCACGTTGTAACCGGCCGGCGTGCCCTCATCGTCGATATTGAGCGAACCGCGTCGATTGGCGAGCGTGCCGTCATCGACCACGGTACAGAGTTCCGAAGCGACCTTTTCGCCGACCCGGCCGCTGAACGCGGATGCGCCCTTGCGGTTGAAATCACCTTCCAAACCGTGCCCCACCGCCTCATGCAGCAGCACCCCGGGCCAGCCTGCCCCAAGCACCACTGGCATGGTGCCCGCCGGGGCATCGATGGCATCCAGGTTAACCCGTGCCTGGCGCACGGCTTCTTCGGCGTACCCCATCCAACGCGGTTTGCCGTCGATGAGTTCAAGGAAATAGCCGTAGTCGAGTCGCGCGCCGCCACCGGCGCCGCCACGCTCGCGGCGATCGCCTTTTTCCAGCAGCACAGAACAGTTCAAGCGGATCAGCGGGCGCACATCGGTGGCAAAGGTGCCGTCGCTGGCGGCCACCAGAATTTCTTCATACACCGCGGAGATGGAGCTCACCACCTGCTGGGCATCCGGCGCCAGCTGGCGAATATAGTTTTCCACTTCGCGCAGCAGGTTGACCTTTTCCTGGTCTGTCATGCTTTGAATGGGTTGCAGCGCCTCAAATTGCAGTTTAACGGGCTGTTCGCTGAATACCTGCACCTTCTTGTGCTCACCGGCCTCAGCGATACTGCGGGCCGCCATGGCCGCCTTGTTAAGGGATTCCAGGTTTATGGCGTCGGAATAGGAAAAACCGGTTTTCTCACCACTGACGGCGCGCACGCCGACTCCGCGCTCGATATTGTAGGAACCTTCTTTTACCAGGCCGTCTTCCAGCACCCAGGATTCATGGTAACTGGACTGGAAATACAGATCGGCGTAGTCCACCTTGTGCTGGTGAATATAGGCCAGACTCTTTTCCAGATCTTCCCGGCATAACTGGCTTTCACCCAATAAATGTTGTTCAACTTGGCTGTTCATAATTTAAATTCTCTAAACCTGGCATGGGATGCCACCGGCATCCTTTCTCGTATCTGTTTTAACCGGGCAAAATCCGTTTGGCAAGCAACCTGACCGGTCCCTTCGGCCAGTTCAGTTTCGATTTCACCCCAGGGGTTGATGATCACGCTGTGACCATAGGTTTCCCGACCGTTTTCATGCATCCCCCACTGGGCCGCGGCTACCACGTAGCATTGGGTTTCGATGGCCCGGGCACGCAACAGCACATGCCAATGGGCTTCCCCGGTCGGTCTGGTAAAGGCGCTGGGCACCAGAATAATCTCAGCCCCGGCTTCACGCATCGCCCAGTACAGGGCTGAAAAACGCATATCATAACATACGCTCAGGCCAATACGGCCAAAGGGCGTATCCACCACGCTAAGGTGCTCGCCGGGCATGGTGGTGGCCGATTCGCGGTAACGCCCGGTGCCGTCGCTGACCTCAACATCGAAAAGGTGCAATTTGTCGTAGCGCGCCACCACCTCTCCCTGCTCGTTGAACAGCAAGGACGCGGCGTAGTACTTGTCGTTGTCCGCCGTCACCGGAATGGTGCCGGCCGCGAGCCAGACGCCGTAATTGCGCGTCAGTTCAGCGATGCGGGCAATCCAGTATTCGCTGTCAGCGGCCACCGCCAACGCCTCTGTCGGCTCTCCGGCGAAACACAACCAGCTTTCCGGCAGGCACACCAGCAACGGCCGCTGCTCGGGCAGGTGTTCCAGTTCTTCGGCCAGCGATGCCAGGTTCGCATTCGGATCGCGTCCGGAACACATTTGCATGGCGACTATCATAACGGCTCCGGCTGCTGCTGAATTTCGCTTTCCGGTTCCGGCGGCTGGTTTTGCGCCGCCTGCGGCAACACCACCTCGCGGCTCTTGCGATCCAGTTCCACCACATGCGGTTCTGTCATGGTGCCGGTGACCTTGAATTTGATTTCCGATATCACCCGGGCGGAATGGATCACCTTATCCAGCGCCAGTGCCGCCAGGCCGCTGACCGGGTTGACCATCCAGGCCACGATCACCGGAATGCTAGAGGTCACCTGCGGCGCGACAGCCAGGTCGTAATTGATTTCCTGGGTATTGAGGTCGGCGTAACCCTGAATGCTGAGATCCGCCGGTACGCCGTCCATCTTGGTATCCCGGGTGTAGGCAACCCCTTTATCCAGCTGCATGGTGCCCTTCATCTGGTTGTAGAAGAAACCCTTGGAAAACACATCGCGAAAATCCAGCTTGAGTTTGCGCACCAGCGAATCCAGGCTCAGCAAAGAGAATACCCTGGCACCCTGATCGCTGATTTCCGTCAGGTGCCCCTCACCCAGCCGCCACTTCAGTTCGCCGCCGAGGCTCGCCAGCTGGAAGCGGTAGGGCGTATCCTGCCAGCTCAGGCTGTATTCGATATTGGCGCTGGAGTCTTTTACCGAGCTGGTGATGTCGTATTCGTCGAACAGCTCGCCGATATCCTTGCTTTTGAACTCGCCGCCGATCGTCGTTGTACCATTTAGCCATTGACCCTTGCCGCGCAGCAGGTGATCGCCCTTATCGACCTCGAGCTCATTGATCGCCAGTGCGTCGCCGGTTCCCGCCAGTTTCAACGTCACCTTATCGAGCTGATAGTTGTTGATGCGACAATCCTTGCCATAAAACTCCAGCGCCGGAATCGCCTTCAGCCATTCGGTATCCGCCTCGGCCGTTTGTACGCTCTCAGCCCCTTGCGTATCACCTTGAGCCAGGTTTAGACGCAGGTAGTCGGCATTGATCAGGATAGGTCTTGCTGAACCGACTCCCGGAATATCCACATTCGCCCTGAGTTCCCGGGCGCTCAGCTTGAGTGCTACGCCATCGGCCTGAGGCGCCAGTTTAAATGCCAGATCATTGAAATTAAGCTCCGCCAGACTGACCTCGGTCACTTCCCCGTTGATCGCATCGAGCGGCGGAAACAGACCCGGTTCCTTCACCGGCCCGGAAAACGCCCCGATCAGATGATGGATCACCGGCGCCCACAGGCTCATGTCTGCTTTTGCTAAATTGACGTCGACGGTCAACCCCTGCGAATTGAGCCCGAGGTCGTGGTCGCCCAGCACCAGTCGCGCATTGCTGATCCGGCTGCTTTGATTGTCGAGAATTGCATTGAAAAACAGATTGTTGTTTACATTCAGCGTGATCAGGTTGGAAATATCATCGCCGCGCACCGAGCCCGTCAGCGGCCAGCTTTCGTCGGCTCGCTTATTGTAAGGCGCAGGTAGCAGGCTGATCAGGCCCTTGGCGTCACTTTTAATATCGGCCTGGTAGTCGAATCCCTGATCGGTAAAACTCAATCCGAGCGCGACCTTGACCTGACCGCCGCCATTCAGGTAGTCACCGAGCAGGCCGTCGAGATGCGAGTCCAGCAAGGAGGTATCCAGCCTGATATCGAGATCGATATCGGCCCGGTAATCACCCTTATCCCCGGCGCCGTTAAACGCGAATGACACCGGCATGCCCAACCACTCTCCCTTGCCGCCGCTCAGGGTTACCTCGTCGTTATGAAAACTGACTTCGCCACTGACCTTCTCAAGCGGGACACCCGGTTTGCTGAGATAAAGGGGAATATCGGCAAAGCGCGCCGAACCGCTGGCATCGACCACCAAGTCGCTCAGGCCGATACGAAGCAGAACCAGCCCTTCGACCTCTCCCTGCGTCTGCAAAATGTTAAACACCTCGCCTAACGGCGTGGCAAGAGGGGTGGCGGCAAAGAATGGCGCCAGCAGCCTGCCGTCGGTGCGTTTATCTATCGCCACCTTGAGCTCATCGGCCACCATCACATCGTCGATACTGACATGCACGCTGTCGCCCAACGTCAGGTTAACCAGCTTCCCTTCATGGGAATAAATATCCATCCGCTGGTTGTTAAAATGCAGGGTGAGATCCCCCTGCTGCAACTCGGGCCAGTCGGGCGCAAACGCAAATCGCGTATCCTGTACCCGGCTTTTCACCTCAAATTGTCCTTGCCCGTTGGCATAGGGGAAGTCGGCCAGTTTACCGGCCAGCAGCAACTGGGTGCTGCTTAACGAGCCCTGCTTGATGGCACCGTTGAGGTAGTCGATAAGATTCCGGCTCATCAGGGTTTGCGGAAAATACTTGCCCGCAATCTTGGCCTCACCGCCCATCAACTCACCATACAGGCTGATCTCGGGCTCGTCGCTGAGCAGCAGATCCATTTCTGCCGAAAACGCCAGATCCGGATTGGACAACCAAAGATTGTCGCTGACCATGCGCCAGCCGCTCGCTTCGCGGTACAGGTTAAAGTCGGCCGTCACTTCCTGGTATGCCAGCGGCTCGGTAAACATGGCGCCGGTGAGGAAATGGTTGTTCTCACCGTTGATGCGCACCTTTCCATGCTCGGCATCGAGGTTCAATGTCAGGCTCAGGTCACTGGCTCCGGGAATATCCCCTGCATTCTGCCAGCCAATCCGGTCGGCCTCGAGCCACAACCGCCAGGCATCGGCGTTTTGCCAGCTGAAATAACCATGCTCTATGTGTCCGGTCGGCTTCACCCTGTCAAGGGTGGTTAAGGGTTCGATATCGGCCAGCGCGTTCAGCTCGCGGAACATGGCCAGCTCCACCCCGCCAAACCAGACTTCCTGTTTTTCTGCCGACAACAGGGCGTCGAATACCAGGTCAGGCCAGGTTTTTTCATGATCCTGCAACTTCAAGCCGCTGGTACGCATGCGCCATCCCTTGCCCTGCGGATGCACGCGCACGGCGCCGGCAAGAATGTCGAGTCGACGCTGGCCCTGCTGCCAATAGAGATGACTTGGCAGCACCTCAAGTTGGATGTCGCGGACCCGGCCCTGGGCTATATGCAACCAGCTTTGCAGATTGATATCGGAACGCACCTCTCCGGCCTTGGGGCTTATCACCTGATTGAGCCAGCTCGCCAATTCCAGGTTGGTGGATTCCAGATACAGGTCGCCGAATACCTGGTGTAACCGGTTGCCGTTGAGGCTCAGGCGCGCCGCCAGGCTGTTTTGCGCCAGCCCAGGCAAACTCACGGCGCCCTGTGCCTGGTGCTTACCATTGCGGTTTTGCCAGACCAGTTCATCGAGCAATATCCGGTGTGTTTTGCGATCCGAGGTGATGAGCGTGAGGGAACTGTTCTCGACGGCAAAATGGCCGTTTTCACCCAAAAAGAGTCCTTCCAGCATTTCCTGCTGCTGGTTGCCGCCGCCATCGGAGGCCGCAGAGTCCAGCATACGCTCCACATCAACCTGCGCCTGAAAACCGTCAAGAACAAAGTAGTTCGAGCGCAACTGGCGTTCCTTCAGCGACTGCCAGAGATTGAGGTGCAATCGGGTTTCGGCCACTTCGACGCTGACCGGTGAATTCTGATTATCCTTAAATGCAATGTTCTCGAGCACCAGGGCCGGGCCGCTGCCCTGCCAGCTGGCACTGATGCGACCGATGGAAAGATTCACGTCAAATTGTTCGCTGACCAGGCGTTCGATATCCTGACGATAGTCGTTAGCGTAGGGTAAGGTGTATTTGATCAGGGAAACCAGGGTAGCGAACAGCACCAGGCCGATGGCAAAGATTTGCCAGACCTTACGGGCACAATAAAAACAGACCGTTTTAACATCCACTACATCATTACCACATCAAACTGCTCTTGGTTGTAGAGATTTTCGGTTTGAACACTGACTTGCTTGCCGATAAATAGCTCCAGTTCCGCCAGGTTATGATATTCGTCGTTGAGCAAGGCCTCGCTTACCGCCGGGGCCGCGTACACCATAAACTTGTCCGCCGCATAAGCGCGGTTCACCCGGACAATCTCACGCAATATTTCATAGCACACGGTTTCCACCGTTTTCAACGAACCGCGTCCGGCGCAGGACGGACACACACCACAAAGGATATGCTCCAGACTTTCCCGGGTACGCTTGCGGGTCATTTCCACCAGTCCGAGCGCCGAAAGGCCGTTGATATTCGCCTTCGCTCTGTCCTTAGACAAGGCTTGCTCCAAAGAGTGCAATACCCTGTGCTTATGTTCGTCGGATATCATATCGATAAAGTCGATAATGATGATGCCGCCGAGATTTCTCAGTCGCAGCTGCCTTGCGATGGCCGAGGTCGCCTCGATATTGGTGTTAAAGATGGTTTCTTCCAGGTTACGGTGGCCGACAAAGGCGCCGGTATTGACGTCGACCGTGGTCATCGCCTCGGTCTGGTCGATGATCAGGTAACCGCCCGATTTCAGTTCAACCTTACGATGCAGCGCCTTCTGGATTTCGTTTTCCACGTCGAACAGATCGAAGATTGGGCGTTCCCCGGGATAATATTCCAGCACCTTGCCGAGCTGGGGCACGAACTCGCGGGTGAATTCTGTCAGCTCCTGGTAGGTCAGCTTGGAATCGACGCGGATCCGCTCCATGTCTTCACCCACGTAGTCGCGCAGGGTTCTGAAGGCAAGCTTTAGGTCCTCGTGCAAAATGCATTCTTTGCGCGACTTCTTGCGCCGCTCGGTGATCTTCAGCCACAGTTTTTTCAGGAACTGGGCATCGTGCATCAGCTCTTCTTCGGAGGCCCCTTCCGCCGCGGTACGAACAATGAAGCCCCCGTTTTCGTCGTTATACTGGGTAACTATGTCCTTCAACCTGTGGCGTTCTTCTTCGCTTTCAATGCGCTGGCTGACGCCGACATGGGTCGCGTCCGGCATAAACACCAGGTAGCGCGAGGGAATGGTAATGTCGGTTGTCAGGCGAGCGCCCTTGGTGCCGAGCGGATCCTTCACCACCTGGACCATGATATATTGCCCCTGGCGCACCAGCTCGCGAATGTCCTGTACCTTCTTGACCGGCTGTTCGTCGACCCCTTCGACGATGGACGCGCTGTTCACAATGTCGGACGCATGGAGAAACGCGGCTTTTTCCAGGCCGATATCGACAAAGGCCGCCTGCATGCCCGGCAAGACGCGGCTCACCTTCCCCAGGTAAATATTGCCGACAATCCCTCGGTTGCCGTCGCGCTCCAGTTGCACTTCCTGCAACACACCATTTTCAATAAGCGCCACCCGGCATTCGCTGGGAGTGACGTTGATCAATAATTCAGTGCTCATATTCGCTCAATAATAATTCGTTGCACTCAGGTTGAAAAAACGGGTCCGAACCGGCCGCTTTTTCACCCTGCTATAAATTCGGCCAATAACTGCTGGGTTTCATATAAAGGTAAGCCGACCACGGCAAAATAGCTACCGCTGAGATGGCTGACAAACGCACCGGCTCGGCCTTGAATACCATAACCACCGGCCTTGTCGGCCGGCTCGCCGCTTCGCCAGTAGGCCACAATTTCTTCCTCGCTTAACGGCTTGAAGGTGACATCCGTCACCACCAGGGTGCTTTTGACCTGGTTTTCGTCGGCCACGGCCACGGCGGTCATCACCTGATGAGTGCGCCCCGACAAGAGCGCCATCATGGCCTTAAAGTCCGCTTCGTCTTTCGGTTTGCCCAGGATTTTCCCCTCGGCCACTACCACGGTATCGCTGCCGAGCACGGGACGATCCTTATAGCCCATGGCCACACCCGATTGCGCCTTCAGCCTGGCAAGCCGTTCAACATGCGCGACCGGGCTTTCATCGCCCACAACAGATTTGTCCGCATCGACGCTGAACTGCTCGAACGGAACATCAAGCTGGCTCAGCAATTCTTTGCGCCGCGGCGAGGCGGAGGCCAGGTAGATAGGGTATAACATCAGCGGATCCTGAAATGACGGCGGTATTTACGCAACAGCAAAAACAGCCAGGGCCAGCACAGCGAGCCGGTCAGCACGGGCCACAGAAACTGCGGAGAGAAATACACGTCGAGTAAGAAATGGTGTAACCAGAACTGCAGCAAATGGTGCAGAGCTAAAAATACGCTGATCAACATGGCCTGCTGCCATACAGAAAAGTTACGAATTTTCTGATAGTTACTTGCCGTAATATAGATGGTGATGGCATAGGTCAAGGAGTGCACCCCAAGCGGCGAGCCGGTCGCGAGATCGATAAGCAACCCGACCACCCAGGACCAGCCGATGTTCACCCGGTGCGGCAGCGCCAGCGACCAGTACATCAGCACCAACAGCACCCAGTCCGGGCGAAAATGTTCCAGCGAAATGGGCAGGGGCATCAGCGCCATAACAAACGCGGCAAATATCGAAAAAATGATCAGTCCGTAATAACGTTTCATTGCCGAACCTCACGATTAAGCGCGCTATTCACTTTTAAGCTCCTCTTGCGCCTGGCGCCATAACACCACCAGCAACCTGATGCGATCCAGCTGGGCGACGGGCTCGGCATACACCTGGGCAAACGGGCGTCCTTCATCACGACTGATTTCGGTGACCACGGCCACCGGATAGCCCTCGGGAAAGGTGCCGCCCAAGCCGGAGCTGAGCAGCACATCGCCGATACGAATATCCATGCTGTGCGGTACATGGGCCAGTTTCACCCGGTTGATCTTACCGATCCCTTCAACCACGGTGCGAACGTCGTTGCGCAAGATCCGCACCGGCGTCGCATGGGTGGTGTCGGTGATAAGCAACACCCGGCTGGTCGTGGAACCGACTTGGGTAAGCTGGCCGACTATGCCCATTTCATCGATCACCGCCTGACCCTCACTGAGCCCGTCTGAGGCGCCCTTGTTGATCACCACCTGATGGCTGTAGGGATTGGAATGAACCGACAGCACCTGGGCGATCAGTTTTTTATTTGCCTTACGCGGCATCGAGCCAAGCAACGCCCTGAGTTTCTGGTTTTCGCGCTGAAGAAAGTCGTATTGCTGCAGTTTTTCGCTTTGTAGCAACTGTTGCTGACGAAGCGCCTGGTTTTCGCTGATCAGCCTTTCGCGAGAGGTGAGGTTCTCGGCGCTTTCGCTGAAAATTTCATAGGGTAGATTGGCCAGGTAGATGAGCGGACTGACCAGGGTATTCAAGCCGGTACGGACCAATGTCCCGCCGCTGGTGAAACGATCACCGATAATCAGGATAACACTTAGCACAACTGCGACCAGCAGTCGCAGTTGTAATGATACGTTTCGGCCGAAAATCTGGTTCATCAGTCGTAACTAAATACGTCACCACCGTGCATGTCGATCATTTCGAGCGCCTTACCGCCGCCTCGGGCAACGCAGGTCAGCGGATCATCGGCCACTACCACAGGGATGCCCGTTTCTTCCATCAGCAAACGGTCAAGATCTTTAAGCAGTGCACCACCGCCGGTCAGCACCATGCCGTGGGCCGAGATGTCAGAAGCCAGTTCGGGCGGAGACTGTTCCAGCGCCACCATAACGGCACTGACGATACCCATCAGAGGTTCCTGCAGCGCTTCAAGAATTTCATGGGAATTCAGGGTAAAGGAGCGCGGCACCCCTTCCGCCAGGTTACGACCGCGTACTTCCATTTCCAAGACTTCGTCGGTCTTAAACGCCGAACCGATCTGGTGCTTGATTTGCTCAGCTGTCGCTTCACCGATCAGGCTGCCGAAATTACGACGCACATAGTTGATGATCGCTTCGTCAAACTTGTCACCACCGATACGAACGGAAGAGGAATAAACCACACCGTTCAGCGAGATGATCGCCACTTCCGTGGTACCGCCACCGATATCGACCACCATGGAACCGGTCGCCTCGGATACCGGGAGGCCGGCACCGATCGCCGCCGCCATAGGTTCTTCGATCAGATACACTTCGCGCGCACCTGCCCCCATGGCCGATTCACGAATAGCACGCTTTTCAACCTGCGTAGCGCCACAAGGCACGCAGATCAGCACGCGCGGGCTGGGACGCAGAAAATTGTTGTTATGTACCTGCTTGATAAAATGCTGCAGCATTTTTTCGGTGACGTAGAAGTCGGCGATAACGCCGTCCTTCATCGGACGAATGGCCTTGATATTCCCCGGCGTACGACCGAGCATCTGTTTTGCCTCGGTGCCGACCGCCGCGACGCTTTTCGGTCCCCCTGCCCGCTCCTGACGAATGGCAACGACCGAAGGCTCGTTCAATACGATGCCTTCCTCTTTAACATAAATCAGGGTGTTGGCTGTGCCTAAATCGATCGACAGATCGTTTGAAAATAAACCGCGAAGTTTCTTAAACATGGGACTGGTAGACCTTTGAAATTTTTATTATCCGTAAGCTGCCCACACTTTACCAACGCGTCGCGTGGTGAGCAACACATAGCGCAGCATATTGCTGGCCCCTGGTGCCGGCCGGGCCGGCATCCTTTATATTAGTTGAGCATAGAGCCGAAAACGACTCGATTCATCCGCAAAACGTGCACCCGTTTGTTGTTCTGTTCCTTGCCCGCGTAGCAGGCGTCGCCAGCTCTGCGTTGCGAGGGAAACGAATGCTACTCTTTGCGGACTGACCCGCCCCTTAACCTGCATCGGAATATGCCAGTTCGTCTCGTTCGCTATGCGATAACGACGACCGGTTTCTTCGCTCAGCCAGACAACAAAACCGTCTGCATCGGAGGCAGTTAAACAAATAGCAGCCTGACGCCCCTGACCCGGCATCCACAGGGAACGCCAGTTGGATGCGCTTTGCCACACCGGCAGGGCCGGTATATGGTAACGACAGTCACCGCCGTCACCGGCACCGTAAATGGAAAAATAATCCAGATAGTCGGCGAAGGTCACATCGAACGGCGTCACATCAAACTCCGGCTCGATGCCCTCGTTCTCGTCGGCGTTTTTGTGGCCGCTCAGGTAATTAAATTCTTGCTCGCTTTGGTGTGTCGGTTCAGCAATCGACTCAGTTTTTTTTACCAGCTTGGCATGTATGGTCTGGCTCTTAGCTAAGTCCAGCCGCACCTGGTAACTTTGATACCCTTGCTTACGCACCTCAATATCATGCACTCCGGCTGGCAGGGTAACCGTCAGCCGGGTGGGCCCGTAACTGACGCCGTCGATCCAGGCCTCATCTCCCTTCACGTTGGAACGCAGGGTAAGCTGGTAGGTCTTGGCTACATCCTGTCCCGCGGGTTTAGTCACGGGCGTCGTTTCATAATCCGTTATTGATGACTTTTTTAGCGTATCTACACTCACCACGTCGTTATGTTGCGGGTTCAACGTCAGATCACCGTAACTGGTTTGGTTGGTGTTGACGGGGTAGCTGCTCGGGTAGCTGCTGCTCATTGCCGTTCCGTAGTCGGCGCAGAACAGGTTATCCAACTCCAACAGGCCGCACAGGCGGCTGCCGCTGACATCACCCTGCATCGATACGCTGAGGTTTACGTTGTAATTACCCTGGCCACTGAACGAACTTTCCACCACATGGCTGCTGAGGATTTTTACATAGGCGTCGCTCTGGCTGCGCTTGGCCTCGATCAGTCGACGTTCGCTCAGGTTGTCAAAGATCTGGTCAAGGAAACGGTTGCTGGCTTTCTGCAATGCCTGCTGCTGACCCCGCTTTTCACATCCGGCCAGCGTATCGGTGCGCTGACAGTTGACCGTGTGAATCACTTCAAGGGTGCCTTCGCGGCGGAATTCGTTGTACAAACGGGCGACACGGGCATTTGCCAAACGATTTTGCAGGGCGCTCAAGGCTTCTCTTGTATCCTTTTGCACCAGGTGCAGACGTTCGATTTCCTGACTTTGCGATGCGATGGCATCCAGCTGCAGGGTGACGTCGCGTTTGTTTTGCTTGAACTCTTCCACCGATTGCTGGTATTTGGCTTGCGAATCGGCTAGGTCCAGAGTGGGGTCATCAACGAAACGACGATACATTTCGTTCATCATATCGAGGCTTTGATTGCGCTTCTGTTCCAGCCTGGCTGCCTTACCTTGCAACGACTCCAGCTGTTTCTGCAGCTGTTTTTCCAGTTCCAATTGTTGCTGAAGAACCAAGGTGTGTTTTTCAAACTCGGCTTGTTTGGTGCTGATTTCGGCCTCGATTTCGTTAACCGTGGCGGTATCCTGCGCAAATGCACTGGAAGCCAGCAACGTCGCCGAAAATAAAACCGATAAAGGCGCAGTTCGCATATTGTCCGTTCCCAAAGCAGTGATTTTTGGTCGTTGTTATTTTTTTCTGATGAGTTCTTAATGCTATGTACTTGTGCCGCAAAAGACAAGCATTACTCAACTTTTACACAAGCTTTATTCTCACTGAACACAAAATCCCATACAAAAAAGTGAGGTTTTAGCCTATTTGATTAATTGCCAAGCAATATTTCCTGCCAATAGACTCGTCTCGGGTTACCGCGATAGCGTCCGTAGATGGCTTCGGCAAGCGGATTTTCATCGTAGCCGGGGGCACCGCCGCTCCAGTTATATTGCATCCAGGCCGGCGCCTGATATTCCAGTCCCCAGGTACCGGTCTTAGGCGGCTCCAGCGGCGTCAATTCAACAAACGCCTTGCCACTGCCGTTTTCTGCCAAGCCTTGATACAGATTGCCGTTGCCGGTTTTACCGGGTATTCCGACCGGCGGAGCGTTTTTATCGCTGACCACCAGCATAGCGGAATTGAACGCAGAGCAATTATCCTGCGTATTAGCGACGAAATGGCCGCCGTTCCAATACTGGGCCTTCAAGGTCAGCGGCAGGTTTTCATCCTCCGGCCCGAACGCATTGTCGAGCATCAGGCGACCGTAGCGAATATCGAGCGACGGCGTAAAGGCCTGCGCATCACAGCTTCCGCTACATCCCGATACGACGCTTTCATCCATATCCAGCACGGCCAGATTGCGGGTATCGGCCTCGCTGCTGACCCTTAAACCAAGCTGTAGATCATGGAAGGGACCATCGGGGGCTGCGGAAACCGGGTCACGTTCAAACGTCACCGTATCCGAGCTATAGGCAAAGACGCCATTATCCCATTTTGCACCGACATCGGGAACAATTAAGCGACTGCCTAAACCGGCAAGTTCGCTGCCGCTGGTTTGATTGCGTGCGATAATGTCAAAGGCCGCGGTTCCGCTGTAATTCAGATCTGTATTGTCATAATTCAGCAGGGTATTCCCCCCGGCGCCCTTGGCATCCACCCGATAAGCCAGACGGATCGCATCTTCGCCCATATAGCTGAACAGGGTGCAGCTGTCGGCCAAGGTCTCACCGCTGCGTTCCAGTTGATAGGGATAAAACCGCCCTATGGTTTCGCTTCGCGGCTTATTGCTGTCGTCGCTCACTCCGAGGTAATTGTCACCGACCAGGCCTGCGGTTAATTGCATGCTGCCCGCCTCAGACCATTTCACCGAGGTAATTTCCTGAACGCCGTCGGCGACAGACGAAAACGCCCCTTTTTCCAATGCGCCCGTAACCCCGCCCGAGGGGAAAACCGTGAAGGCCGATTTCAGCTCGATGCGCGCCGGGCTGCTTTCATTGCCGAAATTAGGCGTAACGGCCCCAAACGCATTATAGGAGGCAGCTTTAACGGTAAACGCCTCGCCCGCAGCCATAAAGCCGCTTCCCGCATCCGTGGTGCCCGGATTCCCCGGCACATCACTGACTTTAATGGTGTGCGGACGCACTACAAAGGCGTTGCTGATACCGCTCAGGGTGGTGGTCGGTTCGCCGTCCTGTTCCGGTAGGGTGATATTCGCGGAGAGCC
>JBNKEN010000047.1:0-1827 GCA_050288805.1 Pseudoalteromonas sp. | reverse complement strand
AAAATGAGTTGGATGGACGCGAAAACTTACTTAATTAATTTAATAGCTTATACTGTAAGTACTCAGAGTGCAGTCGGTGGCAAATAGTGTTTGTTGATTTGGATATTTCAGAATCCCTGGTATTGATCGTCGACGACGATCCCGTGGTAACGCGGATTCTGGGTAAAATTATTTCCGGGCTGTGCCGGTATCACATAGTGCATTCGGGCCGGGAGGCGATTGACTATTGCTTAGGTTATCGTGTCGATCTGGTGCTGCTCGATTTTAAAATGGGCCAAATGGATGGCATTAAAACCTGCAAGCTGTTCAAGTCTATTGCCGATCTTGAAGACATACCTATCGTATTTGTGACGGGAATGGATAACCCGCAAACCGAGCTGCAATGCTGGGAGGCCGGCGCCAAGGATTTCGTCACCAAGCCGGTTAATCCACCTACCTTACACCACCGTATTCGCAACCATCTTGTCAGCAAGAAACTGGAAGATTATTTACAGGAGCTGTCGTTCAAGGACGGACTGACGGGGATCAGCAACCGCAGGGCTCTGGACGAGGCCATAGCCAGAATGGCGCGGCAGGGGAGGCGAACCAACAAGCCGCTGTCGATTCTGATGCTGGATGTTGATTTTTTCAAACTTTACAACGATATATATGGCCATCTGGCGGGTGACGACTGCCTGAAAATACTCGCCAGAACGATAAAAGACAGCTCGCAGCGCCCGTTGGATTTTACCTACAGATACGGCGGCGAGGAATTCCTGTTGCTGCTTGAAGATACCAGTGAGAAGGGGGCGTCTATCGTAGCCGAGCGGATCCTAAGCGGGGTCCGTGCGCTTAATTTACCCCATGAAGGTTCCCCCTATGGCCGGGTCAGCGTGAGTATCGGAATCGCTCTGGCGGATCTCGGCGACGATACCTTATTACCCGAGGATTGGATCAAGTGCGCCGATGCGGCACTGTATCGCGCGAAAGCGGCGGGGCGCAATACCTTTTGCCTGTATCAGGAAGCTGAGTGTGAGATTAAAAAGGCCTGAACGTAACTTTATCAGTGTGAGTGTTGCCGGGGTTGTCAGGGCAGGTGATGGAACGACGTAAGCGAGGAAACGATTTATATTCCCCGTCGCTTACGCCGTTTTCCGAACAGAAAATTTACTCTTCCTCAAGAGGTTCCAGGCGAACCACGTCGTTCAATTGAATATTGCCGAGCGGTTCGTCGTTGAGGCTGTGGGCTATGGCACTGTGCTGGTAAACCTGCTCGACGCGCACCTTTTTCAGGCTGGTGACATAATGGGGCGATTTGCTCTGATCATAGCCGCTGAAGTCGCTGCGATGGGCCAGGGTCAAAATTTGTCCTTTGCTGAGCCCGTTATCACGACCGAGGTTTATCACCAGCTGGTTGCCTTCCAGATGCTGGATGATGCCCAGGGTTGGCAGACAGCGTAATCGGGCATTGAGATCAAAACTGATTTTATCTATCAGGCGTCCGATCTCCGTGCCGTATTGGGTTTCCCAGAAGGTGGCGCTGAACACGTCAACGAGATCGGTTTTCTTATGCGGCCAGTCGCCGTTTCCGCGATAGCTTTGTTGCCATAATTTTTCGAATGTCATACCGTCAAACAGGGCGAGGTCGACGGCAAAATAGCGTTTGTAGCTGTCGTCTTGCCAAAAGGCGTAACTGCTGTTGAGCTTTTCTCCCGTAGAAATATCACGGATCTGACTGAGCAGTACGTATTGGCTGTTACTTTGCTCGCGAATGTGCTCCAGCATCCGCTGATCATAATTGAATTGCTGGCTGAAAAAGGCGCCGACATCCAGCGGCTGGTTGTAATG
>JBNKEN010000046.1:0-7611 GCA_050288805.1 Pseudoalteromonas sp. | reverse complement strand
CGTCGGCCTGCTGACAATCTTGCTGCTGCTCAAGTACCTGCCGGATAACGGTAAGGACGATCAGGAGGTGATTCCGTTTTATCTTGAGGGAAAAATTGAAGCCGAGTCCAAGCTCATCGGTCGCACAGTGGGCGAGAACGGTCTGCGTGAACTAAAAGACCTGTTCCTTGCGGAAATTATGCGTGGCGATAAACGCCTGTGCCCGGTTTCTCCAGAGCAGGTGTTAAAAGAAGGCGACATACTGCTGTTCGTTGGTGATATCAACTCGGTGCCCTTACTGACTCAGTTCGATGGCCTCAAGGTGGTTCATGACAGCCACGAGAAGGATGTCGAACACCTGGTCGAGGTAGTCGTCAGCCAGTCTTCCAAACACCTGGGCAAGACCATCAAGGAAATGCGTTTTCGCGAGCAGTTTCGCGCCGCCGTTATTGCCATTCGTCGCGGCCACGATCGCCTGCAAGGTGGCCTCGGGCAGGTTAAACTTCAGGCCGGTGATTCACTGATCTTGGCCCCGAGCGCCGGGTTTTACGAGCTGAGCGACCTGAAACGTGAATTTGTGTATATTTCCGGCCTGGATCTGGTTTCTCATCTTGATACCCGCAAGTCGCGCTGGGTGCTGGCCAGCTTTACAGCCACCTTGGCGCTCGGCGTTTTTTCCGTGATCCCCCTGGTAAAAGGCCTGTTGGTGCTGCTGATCGCCTATCTGCTGAGCGGCGCCATTAAACTGAATGAGCTAAAGCGCCGCTTCCCGGTAGAATTGCTGGCCATTGTCGGCAGCGCCATTGGCCTTGCCAAACTCATGATAGGTACAGGTTTGGCGACACAGATTTCCGACGCCCTGCTCTTTGTGCTCGGCGATTTCGGGCCATATGGCGCCTTCATCGCAGTGTTCGCAATGACGGTACTGTTTACCGAACTCATCACCAACAACGCCGCCGCCGCACTGTCGTTTCCCGTTGCCTACGCACTGGCTACCGGGTTCGGCGTCAATCCGCTACCCTATGTGATGGCGGTCGCCTTCGGCGCATCGGCCAGTTTTATCTCTCCGTTCGGCTATCAGACCAACCTGATGGTCTACAGTGCGGGCAATTACCGGATCAAGGACTACATATCGATGGGGCTGCCCCTTTCGATCGTCTATTCGCTTACCGTCCTGACCCTGATCCCCTTGGTTTTCCCTTTTTAACCGGGTTACTACAATGAACAGCAATATCGTCTGGCATCAACACGCCGTAAGCAAACAGCAAAGAGCACAGCAGAAAGGACATAGGCCCTGCATTATCTGGTTTACCGGCTTTTCCGGTTCGGGTAAAAGTACCGTTGCAGGCGCCCTTGAACACGCGCTCCATGAACTGGGCGTCCACACCTACCTGCTTGACGGCGATAACGTGCGCCATGGCCTGTGCAAAGACCTGGGATTCAGCGACCAAGACCGGATAGAGAACATTCGTCGGGTCGGCGAAACCGCCAAATTGATGGTCGATGCGGGCCTGGTCGTACTCACAGCATTTATCTCGCCGTTTCGCGCCGAACGGGAGATGGTCCGCGCCCTGGTCGGCAACGGTGAATTTATCGAGGTCTTTCTCGAGACGCCATTGGATGTCTGCGAATCACGCGACCCCAAGGGGCTTTACAAAAAGGCCCGAGCCGGTGAAATCAAACACTTTACCGGTATCGATTCAGACTACGAAGCCCCTGAAAAACCGGAACTGCGCATCGATACCAGCCAACACGGGGTGGAACTGTCGGTCGATAAACTGATAACCTATCTAAAAGAAAACAACATAATAGGATAAGCGATGAACCCGGAACTGTTGGAAGAAGTTTTGCAGTTGGCGCGCCGTGCGGGCGATGCCATCATGGAAATCTACCGTAAGGATTTCAGTGTCGACTACAAACAAGACCAAAGTCCGGTCACCGAAGCGGATATCGCCGCCCACAAAATCATTGCAGCCCGTCTGTTTGAACTCAATCCGGACATACCCGTATTAAGTGAAGAAAGTTCGGATATTCCCTGGCAGGAACGCAGGCAATGGCAACGCTACTGGCTCGTCGACCCTATCGACGGCACCAAAGAGTTCATCAAGAAAAACGGCGAATTTACCGTGAATATCGCCCTGATCGAAAAGGGTCGTCCCACCCTTGGCGTGGTGCACGCGCCGGCGCTGGGCGTCAGCTATCTTGCCGCAGAAGGGATCGGGGCATTTAAGGACAGCGGAGATGAACGCATCGAGCTTAAGGTCACTACCAAGCCGAATAAGGGGCTTATTCGCGTGGTAGGCAGTCGTTCACACCCCTCCCCGGACCTCGCCGAGTTTGTAAAACGCTTTGAAGACGTTGAAATGGTCTCCAAGGGCAGCTCACTCAAACTGTGCCTCGTTGCCGAAGGGGAAGCCGATATCTACCCTCGTCTGGGACCCACCTGTGAATGGGATACGGGGGCAGGACAGGCCGTGGCGGAAATCGCCGGAGCCAGGGTGACTCAACTGGACGGCTCACCACTTACCTACAATACAAAAGAAGAATACCTGAACCCGTATTTTGTGGTATCGGCGCTGGAAGACTAATTCATATAAATGATCAGATAGGGGCAGTTCAGCAGCGCCATGCCCTCTATTGCCCGGTTTGGCGTAAACACATCGGCCGGGCGCATTCCCAAATAAGTTTCGACCTGGCGCCTTTGCAGCCTGAACTCCTGATTTATCCGCGAATCATCAAACGTCACCCGCAAATCGGAGCCAATCAGCTTCCACTGTCCGGAGCGCCTGGCCAGCTCAAGCGTGTCTGAATCCTTTTCATACTCCAAAACCAGCCGGCCGTCCGGCAAAAACTGCAAGGTCGCATCGCCGTGCTGGCATTTCCGAGTCCTGAGAAAAGGCGGCATTCTGTATCCGCCTTCATGCACCCGGCTTCTGAGATAGAGCCCGACATGCCCCGGGGAATAGTAGTGAGACCCTTCCGCCCAGCGATATTCGTCGATCTGCAGATACCCGACCCCATATATGATCGACTTGAGTTTATCGAGCAAGGTCCGATCCTTGAAGCCCGGATTAACCCCGAGGCTCGCATCGCCGTACTTATCGGGGATACCCTGCTCAACGTTTTCCTCTACAACCAGCTTTGCATCCGCCAACGCTTGCCCCACCATTTGCCTTTCCTCAACGGTGAGTTCACTCGAAAAAAGGTGAATCGTCGGCGTACTACAGGCCTGTAAAAACAGTAACAGAATGAACAGGAAACAGGGTTTCATTATTTTCGCAACATTGATTACACTCGTAATCAATGTTGTTGCAAGAACAATAGAATTGCAATTAAAATTACAAGTGTAATTAAAACTGGAGTTTGCCGCCCAGTTCGGTGACCCAGTTGATCACCGAAATGCGGTTGTACAGCACTTCCTTGAACAAGCGATGACGTTCAAAGACCAATACTGTTTCCTTACCGGGAAGACCCGCACCGAGAAGCGAGTGGTTTTCATTAAACCGTGACATAAGCGCGAAGTTGGCCTTGCTGAACGTGGGATCATGTTTGATTGCCGTTGCCAGGGAGTCTCTGATATCGTCAGCCGTCATAACCACGCTGGCGTCTATCCCCATCAATTCTTTTTTCAGCGATTGCCGGATCCCCATTGCCTACTCCTTACATCTTCGATCTTGCCGGAATGTGTCCCCTCGAATCAGGACACATAGACGTTTCGCTATACCAAGCAATTAACGTTCCAAATAGATTGAGCATGCATATTAGCTCTTTATTACTGCACGGTTCTTACAACGAATACAATTTACCAAGAGTGTATGCCGATCAATTTAGTGCAAGTTTTCCGTTTCTTGCACGCTTAAAGACAGGCTGCGGTATAATAGACCGTCGCCAAACGGGAGAGTTTCGTCGTGAATCAGGATTATGTAGAAATTGAACTTGAAGAAGAACCCATTGAGCTTTGTAAGCTGTTGAAGATACTTGACCTGGTTGAGGGTGGCGGCCACGCCAAATTGCTGATCCATGAGGGCTATGTGCTGGTTAACGACGAAGTATGCACACAAAAGCGTAAGAAGCTCTTTGGCGGCGATACGCTCGCCTTTGACGGCGAAGTTTTTAAGTTAACCCTGGCAGCCGGCGTAACTCCCGCCGCAAGACCACGCCCTGAACCGAGAAAGCAACCTAAGGCGAATCAAGACGTAGCAGGGAAAAAGGAAAAAAAGCAAAAAAAACCTAAGGTCGACAGCAAAACAGGACGTAAACCGATTTCTTTCGGTTAACCTCGCGTATCAATACGCTCTCATCTCAAGTTTACTCTTGAACTGTTCGGGCGAGAGCCAAAGCCGCGAGTCCAGCGTTCGTGCCGTATCCGGCAGCAGCGGGTTATCCAATGTAAAAATTCGGCGTGCAGCCGGATTAAGTTCACGAAAAGCCTTACGGTGAGAATCATGCCCTAGTAACAGGTTGTCGAATTCACCGCTGTCCAATGCCTGATTCAAGCCGTACTCGATGCGCTCCGCCAGCCGTGTGTTGCCCTTGGCGACAAAAAAATACATAGCAGACGGATAATACAGCATGATCTCGGGCGCCACCTCCAGGCCGTAGCGCCTGAAGAATGCTCCTTCCGCCCCAACCTCCAGCAGCCCGCGGGGAAAGTAATCAAAACTGCCGGCCGATAATTTCGCGTATATCGTCTCCCAGTGGTTTAATCCGGAGACCCTATAACCATTGCTGCGCATGATCGTCAGATCGGGCCAATCCTCTCCCTGTACGCCAGTCAGAGACTTGAGGGGTGCGGCGCTTTTCAGGCGCTTAAACGTTTCCGTGTCCTGCTCCCTGACCAGCAACAGGCGATAGCCGATCAGTCCCTTGGTCAGCGGCACTAAAACTGCACGGGCCTGCTCCTCTCGCTGGCGGGACGTCATGGTCCACAGCACGTCTATCTTCCCCTGCTCCAGGCTCAACAGCTGGCGGTTTTGCAACATCGGCATCTCCACTGCAACCATTTGATAGGGGCCGTACTTATCCTCGGAAAGCTGCAATGACAGCTCAAGCAAGCGGGTGAAGTAATCTTTTGCCGGACTGTTGAATTCGAATGGCTTGATATAGCGAATTTCTTCGGTTGCGGATGCGCATAAGCCGGTTAGCAACAGGAAGGTCAAGGGCAGGATTTTAAGCATGGTGTTCCGCAGATGGCTTGTCACGTTATTAGTATAGTCAATATGGGTCCGGGTGCCTTCGGCAAGGAATATGCTTAAAGCTAATTAGCATAAAAAAAGCCCCGGTAAAACCGGGGCTTTCTCAAACAAAACTTAATTCAGGAATTAAGCTTGCTTAGGACGCTCAATAACGTCAACTAAAGTCCAAGACTTAGTCTTAGAAATAGGCGCGCATTCACGAATAGTAACTACGTCACCTGCTTGAGCTGAATTGTTCTCGTCGTGGGCGTGCAGCTTAGTCGTGCGCTTGATGAATTTCCCATAGATAGGGTGCTTCACCTGACGCTCGATAGCAACAACGATAGACTTGTCCATCTTGTCGCTAACTACACGGCCTTGTAGAGTACGGATTTTATCGCTCATTATGCACCTGCCTTCTGGTTGATAACCGTTTTAACACGCGCGATATCGCGACGTACTTTACGGAGCAAATGAGATTGAGCCAGCTGACCAGTGCTTGCTTGCATGCGCAGGTTGAACTGCTCACGCAGAAGCTCTAGAAGTTCAGCATTCAGCTCTTCTACGCTTTTGTCTTTCAATTCGCTAGCTTTCATCACATTACCGTCCGAGTTACAAATGTTGTTTTGAAAGGTAATTTACGAGCAGCCAGGTCGAATGCTTCGCGAGCCAGAGTCTCAGAAACACCTTCCATCTCGTAAAGAACTTTGCCAGGCTGGATTTCAGCAACCCAGTACTCAACAGAGCCTTTACCTTTACCCATACGAACTTCAAGCGGTTTTTCAGTGATTGGCTTGTCTGGGAACACACGGATCCAGATTTTGCCCTGACGCTTAACGTGACGTGTCATAGCACGACGAGCTGCTTCGATTTGACGAGCAGTCATACGGCCACGGCCAGTCGCTTTCAGACCGAAAGTACCGAAGCTTACTTTGTTACCGTTTTGTGCCAGACCACGGTTGCGGCCCTTGTGCACCTTACGGAATTTTGTACGTTTTGGCTGTAACATTGATCGCTACCTCTTACTTAGCACTTTTTTTGGCTTTCTTCGGAGCACGTTTGGCTGGCTTCTCTTGCTCACCGTTCAGTGGCAGGCCACCGATCACTTCGCCTTTGAAGATCCAAACTTTAACACCGATGATACCGTAAGTGGTTAAAGCTTCAGAAGTTGCGTAGTCGATGTCAGCACGCAGAGTGTGCAGAGGTACACGACCTTCGCGATACCACTCAGAACGAGCGATTTCTGCGCCGCCCAGACGACCGCTTACTTCAACCTTGATACCTTTGGCACCAATGCGCATTGCATTCTGTACCGCACGCTTCATAGCGCGACGGAACATAACACGACGCTCAAGCTGAGAAGAGATGCTGTCTGCAACCAGTTTTGCATCTAGTTCTGGCTTACGTACTTCAGAGATGTTGATCTGAGCAGGTACACCAGCAATTTTAGATACAGCCAGACGCAGTTTTTCAACGTCTTCACCTTTTTTACCGATAACAACACCAGGACGAGCTGTGTGAATTGTTACACGGATTGATTTAGCTGGACGCTCAATCACGATTTTAGACACAGAAGCTGCTTTCAATTCCTTAGTAAGGTATTGACGCACTTTGTGATCGCCAAAAAGCTGTTCAGAGAAATCTTTTGTATTCGCGTACCAGGTAGAAACCCAAGGCTTAGAGATACCTAGGCGAATACCAGTAGGATGAACTTTTTGTCCCATTACTTATATCTCCTAGCGATCCGAAACCACAACAGTGATGTGGCTTGTACGCTTAAGGATGCGATCAGCGCGTCCTTTAGCACGTGGCATGATGCGTTTCATTGTAGGACCTTCGTCTACAAACACCTTGGCCACTTTCAGTTCATCAATGTCGGCACCTTCGTTGTGCTCCGCGTTAGCGATAGCAGACTCAAGTACTTTCTTCATAAGAACAGCCGCTTTCTTAGGGCTGTACGCCAGGATGGCAAGAGCGCGATCGACAGGCAGACCACGGATTTGGTCAGCTACCAGACGTGCTTTTTGCGCAGAACCGGAGGCGAATTTGTGTTTAGCTAATGCTTCCATCTTCTACCCCTTAACGTTTCTTGGCTTTCTTATCCGCAGCGTGACCGCGGTAAGTACGAGTAGGTGCGAATTCACCCAATTTGTGACCGATCATTTCGTCTGTGACAAACACAGGTACGTGCTGACGACCATTATGGACAGCGATGGTCAATCCGATCATGTTAGGTATGATCATTGAACGACGGCTCCAAGTTTTAATTGGCTTCTTGTCACCGCTTTCCAACGCTTTCTCTACCTTCTTCAGCAAGTGCAGGTCAATAAAAGGACCTTTCTTGAGAGAACGTGGCATGGCTATTCCTCAACTATTATTTAGTACGACGACGTACGATAAATTTATCAGTACGCTTGTTCTTACGTGTCTTAGCACCTTTAGTCGGTTTACCCCATGG